>CAYYEN010000162.1:0-6542 GCA_964470795.1 uncultured Spirochaetaceae bacterium
TGGCGTCCAGGTGCAGGCGTTGCGCGTCGGTCATGGGCTGGTCTTTCGGGGTGATGTTTCTGGCCTTGGCTTCGATGTACGCCCCTACCTCGTCGGGTTTCAGGGGGCGTTTTGCGGCTTCGTCCAATATCTCCCGGAAGCGGTCTTCCGTCCAGTGCCAGAACGACCCGGCCCGGCCTGCGGCTTCCTCGGCGCGGTTGTGGGCTTCGCACAGTGCAGCGACCACGCGCCGCACCTGGGCCACATCGCCCGTGCGTGCAGCCCGCAGAATCATCGCCAGACCTGCCCGCCCGTGCGTCGTGTTTGTCGCGTTGAGGTGGTCGCGCTGGGGGTATGTGATGCGCACCGGCGCGGGCTTTTCGACCGCTTCGGATTCGTCAAGATCGGGGGTTTCTTCCCACTCGCTGGGGCACTCGATGCCGAGTTTTTTGGGCAGTCCGCCCGCGTGGAAGCGCATGCGGCCACCCAATGCGGCCTGTGCCCTCAACCACTCGGCGGCGGCTTGCTTGTCGCCGACCGCTGCCCGGTCGAGCAGTTGCGCGAGGGTGCGGCCTTTGCGTCGGGCGGCCTTCGTGCCGTGGCTGGCCATTTCGTGGGCGGCTTCGAGTTTCGCGGGGTAGTCGTTCAAGCAGCCCGGTTTGAAGTCAAACCCGTGTTCGTTGCACCGCCCGCCCACTTCGGCCACGGCCTTATCCCAGGCCGTGCGCATCGCCTCGGCCATTTCGGTGGTGTCGAACCCCTTGCGGTACGTGAGCAAGACGTGCAAATGGGGGTGCAGCCCGTTGGAACCTACGGGGGCCTCCAGCGCTTTGAGTTTGCCCAGGCTCCCGGCTTTCGTGTACCACTTCGACATCCTGCGGTCGAACAGCGCGAACGCTTTATGCAGCCGTGCGACGACTTCCGCCCAATCGTCGCCGTAGGCGTGGGCCATGGTGAACGTGAGAAGCCCCCCAGTCATCGAGCGGGCTTCGAGCGCCGGGAACAGAGCGCCGCGCAACCATCCCCGCGTCTGTGCCACGCGGCCCCGTGCGCAGTGGTCGCACGACCAGACGGCACGGCATGCGAAGTGGCCCACCATGCGCGGGCCGTTTTCCGCTAGTTCGATTTCAGCAATGTTGGGGTCGGCCCCGTAGTTTCGCCAGCGGCCACAGCCCAGCACGGACGAGCCGCGAAGGTTCTCCCCGGTCTTGCGCCAGTGCCCGGCCATGAGCCGGGAAGCCGTGGCGAGACGCACATGGGCGCGATTCGGGGGAGTCCCTTTTTTCGGTTGAGCCGGAAGAATAGGCCCTTCTCCCCCCCCCTTCCGGCGGTCGGAGGGTGGAGAAGCCCTATTCTTCCCAAGCACCCCCCCTGGCGGGGGGTCGGAGTCAGCACCAGCGCCGCGCCCGGAGGCATCCAGCACGCCGCCCGCGCGGGCGGCTTCCACGGGCACAGAGTGCCCGGCAGGTGTCGCGGCCTGGGGGCCGCTCGTAGGGGGGAGTTCGTGCGCCTTACACAACATGCCCACCGCCAGAATCGGCGGCGGTTTGCAAGGGCTTGGATGGTGTTGGTATCATCAACTTAGCTTTACTGCGCTGATGCGTGGCAACCGCCAAGAAGACATGCATCAGGAAGGCCCGCCCCGTGCGGGCCTTTTTCTTTGTTGCTGCGGAGTTTATAGCACTCACAGCGACGGCCCCGAGGGAAACGGCAGGCTATAGCCCGGCCCAGCAGCGCCGCAATCGCACCCCATCGCCGCCGCTTGCTTCTGTAGGTCAGAGAGCACAGCCCGCGCTTTGCGCACCTTTTCGGCTAGCGGTTCATCGCTTGAATCGAAGATGCCTAGCCCGTCCTGCGGGTTCCCCAAGTCTTTGACCCTCTCCAGCCGGGTAATTTCCTCATCAATGCGGGCGCACAGGTCCGCGCAGTTCTTGCACATCGTTTTTCCTCATGTTGGTGATGGATAGGAAAGCACGGGCGCAGACGTTCGCACAAGTGCCCCCCGCTCCAGCTCCGCGACGCGCTCCCGTAGCCGCAGGTTCTCCCGCACCGTTGCGCTGATCTCCGCGTCTCGCTTCGTCAATCGTTGCCGCTCAGAAGCCAGGAAAGCGGCATCCAGGGCGTTATCTGCCGCTGCCTTGGATGAGGTAGCCTCCCGCGCCCGCAGGCGCTCAAACGCCCGTTTTTGGGCCACGTACCCCACCGCCTGGCGCTCTGCTTGGTCAACCTTGGGCGATGGCAGGCCCGCCGCTTTGCGGGCGTAGTCCATCCGGGACGGCTTCGCGTTGGGCTTGTCCAAGGTGGCCCACCAGTCGGCGACGGGCAGATGCTCCCCCTTGCTCTTGCGTATGCCGCGCTGCAAGCCGAGCGGCTGCATGAGCGCTGCAAACTCGTCCTGCATCCCTTCCAACTTCGCAGCACCCCCGAGGAAATGGCGAGCGTTGGGCCTGCCTTCGTGCAGGGGCACGACCCACGCATGCAGGTGCGGGCTTCGTTCGTCCAGGTGAACCCATTCCGCAACCACGTTGCCCGCCCCGTGCTTGTCCCGGAGCCATCGCCGGGCACGGTCGAAGAATACCGCCCGGTACTTGGGCGATGCCTTCGCCCACCACTCGGGCGATGCTGTCAGCAGGTATTCCACGACCTTGACCCCATCCCGGCGGAACGCTTTGGCGCTCTTCGCTTGCGCGTCATCGAGGACAGCACGGACAGCAGAGACAGCAGCACGGGCGCCACCTTTGGCCGCGCCGAGGGTGATGTTTTTGGATGCTTTGAGGGGGTCGGCCCCGCGTGCGTTGCTCTGTCGGCAATGGTGCCGACCGACGCCGGAGAGAGACGCTAGGGCCTTGTGTTTGCGAACGCGCAAGATGGCAAATGAGGACATAGCGACAAGGTGCCAAACCCTGCCACAGCGGCGCAAGCATTCCCGCTGTGTACTCACTACACATCCCCGGCGGTGATGTTGCTCGCAGGGGGTGCCCCCCTTGACCCCTTCGCCGCCGAAGGCGGCGATTTTTTTGCTTATCAGGGCGCGCAGTTGCCGCCCTGCCCTGCCCTACCGCCCGGCCCCGCGTCTATGGCCTGGGGGTGTGCGAAGGCTTCGGGATGCGCTGCGACGAAGCGCCGGGCACGGGGTGAGGATGCCCGCACCTGGGCCGCTGCGCTACGACTGCAACCCCTGCGGAGGGTGTCCGCGTGCAACCAGTGGCGACCACTTCGGCGGCACTCGCTGCACCCGCTGGCCATCGTCGGGTTCCCACAGGTCAAGCGCCCACGCCGTGGCGTCCTCGGCTTCATCAATCCACGCATCGAGCGCGGCACCATCGAGCGCTGCCGCTTCGCTCTTGGACATGCCGAAGCCCTCAGCCATGGCGTCCAGGTGCAGGCGTTGCGCGTCGGTCATGGGCTGGTCTTTCGGGGTGATGTTTCTGGCCTTGGCTTCGATGTACGCCCCTACCTCGTCGGGTTTCAGGGGGCGTTTTGCGGCTTCGTCCAATATCTCCCGGAAGCGGTCTTCCGTCCAGTGCCAGAACGACCCGGCCCGGCCTGCGGATTCCTCGGCGCGGTTGTGCGCTTCGCACAGCGCCGCGACCACGCGCCGCACCTGGGCCACGTCGCCCCCGCGTGCGGCTCTCAGAATCATCGCCAGCCCCGCCCGCCCGTGCGTCGTGTTTGTCGCGTTGAGGTGGTCGCGCTGGGGGTACGTGATGCGCACCGGCGCGGGCTTTTCGACCGCCTCGGATTCATCAAGATCGGGGGTTTCTTCCCACTCGCTGGGGCACTCGATGCCCAGCTTTTTGGGCAGTCCGCCCGCGTGAAAGCGCATGCGCCCGCCCAGCGCGGCCTGTGCCCGCAGCCACTCGGCGGCGGCTTGCTTGTCGCCGACCGCTGCCCGGTCAAGCAGTTGCGCCAGGGTGCGACCCTTGCGCCGGGCGGCTTTGGTGCCGTGGCTGGCCATTTCGTGGGCGGCTTCGAGTTTCGCGGGATAGTCGTTCAAGCAACCGGGCTTGAAGTCGAACCCGTGTTCGTTACACCGCCCGCCGACCTCGGCCACGGCCTTATCCCAGGCCGCCCGCATCGCCTCGGCCATCGCGGCAGTGTCGAACCCCTTGCGGTACGTGAGCAGCACATGCAAATGAGGGTGCAAGCCGTTGGCCCCTACGGGTGCCTCTAAGGCTTTCAACTTGCCCAGGCTCCCCGCTTTCGTGTACCACTTCGACATCCTGCGGTCGAACAGCGCGAACGACTTATGCAGCCGGGCGACGACTTCGGCCCAGTCATCGCCGTAGGCGTGGGCCAGCGTGAACGTGAGCAGGCCCCCGGTCATCGAGCGGGCTTCAAGCGCCGGGAAAAGAGCGCCGCGCAACCATCCCCGCGTCTGGGCCACGCGGCCGCGTGCGCAGTGGTCGCACGACCACACCGCACGGCATGCGAAGTGCCCAACCATGCGCGGGCCGGTCTCGGCCAGCTCGATTTCGGCAATGTTGGGGTCGGCCCCGTAGTTTCGCCAGCGACCGCACCCCAGGACGGACGAGCCGCGCAGGTTCTCCCCGGTCTTGCGCCAGTGCCCGGCCATGAGCCGGGACGCAGTAGCGAGCCGCACCAGGGCGCGATTGGGGGGAGTCCCTTTTTTCGGTTGAGCCGGAAGAATAGGCCCCTCTCCCCCCCCCTTCCGGCGGGCGGAGGGTGGAGAAGCCCTATTCTTCCCAAGCGCCCCCCCTGGCGGGGGGCCGGAGGCAGCACCAACGCCGCGCCCGGATGCATCCAGCACGCCGCCCGCGCGGGCGGCTTCCACGGGCACAAAGTGCCCGGCAGGTGTCGCGGCCTGGGGGCCGCTCGTGGGGGATTGTTGGGTTATCCGTTCAAGCGCCATGACCACCACCCGATGCAGGGGCGGCTTGCTTGCGGTTTGCGATGATGAGTGTTAAGCTGTTCATACGTCTTTCCGACTGACTGCATAGACCCCGCCAGGTAGTGAATGCAGTGAAAGCAGCCACCACCTTGGTGGCTGTTTTCGTTTCAGGGGTCAGCTTACCAGCTAAGCCACCGGCGATCCAGTCAACCGAACCCAGGGGCCGAAGGCTCCCAGGCCGAACGGCCTGGGGAACCGGGGGCATTGGCCCCCGGCGCCATTGGCTTCGGTGCAAGGTCGGGCCGCTTGGCCGCGAGGCCAAGCCCGTAGGACTCCCGCTCCAATTGGCTGTGCCACTTGTCCAGGCTGGCCGCTCTCTCATCGAGCGCCTGGGCCTGGGCCTGCTGCGCACGATGGACGGTCAGCGCATGGGCCGCCACCGCCGACCGCTCCACGGTCAAACGCTGTAGCACTCCTACCGCTTCGCGCTGTGCGATGCGCCGGATTTCGGCGGCGGCTTTCGCCTCGCTTGCGGCATCGGCCAGCGTCTCGACCGTAGCCACGTGCATAGCGTCCACCTCGGCCACTTGCTCAATCCACCATTCACGCACCGTCTTGCGCTTCGGCACTTTCTGGAGCGCAGCCGCCTTCTCATGCTTCGACACGCCACGCGCCAGGGCGTGGCCCTTCCCTTGGACGTAGGCGGCAAAGTCCGTCTGGAGCCGTTCGAGGTCTTCCGGGCCACCTATCACGCGCTTGGCGTCCAGCGTCGTGACCATCGACCGCCCGGCTACCTTGGTGACGCGCTCCCGCGTGATCATGGGCACGGCCAGGACGTGGGCGTGGGGCGTCCCTTCGTCGAAGTGATACCCCACGGACACAACGTTGTCCGCCCCTAGTTTTGACTTGGCGAAGTCCACCGATTCGCGCAAGTAGGCGAGCTGTTCATCTCGGCTCTTGCCGGCGAAGAACTCAGGGCTGGCGGTCAGCATCAGCTCAACCAGCCGGTTAGCGTCAGGCCTCGGCTTGCGCGTGGCCGTCGCTATGCGGGCCTTCACAGCGACCCGGATTGCATCGTAGTCCTGCGCGCCTTCGTAGATGTTCAGATGCCGCTTTGAGGGGTCCACGCCGTCCCCGTGCGACTTGTCGCCCAGGCGTAGGACGTGGGTCGTGATGCCCTTCATCGTGCGATATTTGGCCGCGCCGATGATGGCGTAGGGGCCTGGGCGGAGGGGGGTTGACGTGCTCATCGTTTCAGAGTAGCACGCCCCTAAATCCGGGTTCAAACATCCCTGGGGTACTCAATACACCATATTTTTTTTCTGCGAAAAAAAATAAGGCTGCTTTCGCCCCTGGCCGGGGGGGCGTTGCTTCGCAACCGAACATCCGAACAGCCTGCTTATCAGCCGCGCGGGGGGCGTTGCGCCCTCCCTTTCCGCCCTGCTCCGCGTCCATCGCCAGCGGTGCGCGAAGGCTTCGGGATGCGTTGCGACGAAGCACCGGGCACGGGGTGATGATGCCCGCACCTGGGCCGCTTACGCTACGACTGCAACCCCTGCGAAGGGTGTCCGCGTGCAACCAGTGGCGACCACCTCGGCGGCACTCGCTGCACCCGCTGGCCATCGTCGGGTTCCCACAGTTCAAGCGCCCACGCCGTGGCGTCCAGGTGCAGGCGTTGCGCGTCGGTCATGGGCTGGTCTTTCGGGGTGAT
>CAYYEN010000163.1:0-6520 GCA_964470795.1 uncultured Spirochaetaceae bacterium
GTTATCAATTATGTTAAAAGATAGAGTAATATTATAAAAATTAATTACACAAAACTATTGACAAGCCTATCTCTTCAACCCCATCAGTTTTCTTTGATACAACACGTGCTTTACGTATAATTGGAACATTTGTTTGCGTTTCATAATGCTTTTTAACAGTTCGATAATCACAGCCGTATTGTCGTGCTACCTCTGCGTAATTTATCTTTAATCCTTCTCCTTTTGCCATGAAAACTGCCTCTTTTATGTCAGATCTCATTGCTTTCTCCTATTATCAAATTGATAACAAGATTAACACCTAAAACCTACATTTTTCAACTTATCTTTTCCGGACATTTTCAGTTTACCTTTTTTAAATTAGTAAATAAGTCATGTTCTTCACATGGCTTGTTTACAAAATTAATTATACATAACTTCTTACTATTGCTTAGTTTAAAATAATAACTCTCGTTATTTTAATAGCTCCTCTAAGATATCTATTGCATACCTACGTTTCATTATTTCATGATACTTTTGATTAGTATAATTGCAGAGGCAATGATAACATACAGCTTCTCCGTCTCCGTTATCACCACAATCACAATTCTTAACAATACTTAGGCACTTTTCTAAATACTCTCTAAATTCAAGTGTAGTGCTATCCCAAATTCTTTTAACATTACCAGCACCTCCAGGTATACTGTCGAAGAGTATTATATTGAATCCTTTAGGCGTATCACCTGTGTAATTGGTAAAAGAAATACAACCATTAATATCATTTCGCTCTATTTCATAATAGCGGCTACAGCCTTCAATTAAAGAGTACATTAAAGTTCTGACTTCTTTTTCAGTTAAAAGAAAATCAAAATGAAGTACTACCACATCTGTAAGAAATTCATGACCTAAATAATAGGTAGTAGGCTTATTTGTAGTACAAGCTTTGTTATAAATAGTGTTATGAGCTTTAAAATCTTTCTTTTTTGATACAGCGTAGCCACAGCTATTGCAAACAAAATATGGTCTATTGTTTCTTACAAATATTTGATCATTCGGAGAAGAGATTACTGAAATATCATGCCCGTTTAAGTTATGATGATTTGTATCTGGAACAACCGTATTATCCTTATCTCCGACATAATAAAAATCAGAAATTTTATTTTTCCTTGGTTTTTTAGTTGTCGCTTTTACAATATTTTTTGAATCAAAGAAAAAACCATCGTTTGGCATTAAAACTTTTTGAATTGGAGTGGTTATTTTATTTTGACACTTAGGACAAACAATATCTTTTTCTAATAATCCGACATCTATTATATTATGACAAGTTTCACATTCTACTTTGTTTTTAACAGTCCAAGTCTTTTCTGAATCTTGAGGCTTTAAAATATATCTGCTTGTGTATATATTGCCATTAGCAATTATTTCAGCTCCTGGTGCATATTCAACAATGGCTCTGGATAAATCTCTTTGAAGTGATAGACCTTCTGCTGCTTCATGCTTGTAGTCGTAACTGCTTGTTTTAAGTTCTACGGTATCTATAGGAAAACCGTATTTGGGAATTAAATTGTTCTTAGAATAGACAACGATAATTTGCTCCTCAGTTAAAGTTTTAATTACCTTTTCAATATAGTCAATTCTAGGATATAAGCCTGTCCTAACTGTTGATTCTTCTCGTAAGTCTTCTTTGTAGTTCTCTAATTCTTGTTTACTTCTATTATAACAATCATAAACCCTCTTGAGATTTATTTGGCAGTAATCTGAGATTATATTATAAATGGCAATTTGTGGAATTGTATTAGGTACGACTTTTCTAATGTAAGCCAAATCTTGATCTGTTAGTTGATTTTTACAATAATCAATTATTAGCTTATAAGTATTTGGGTCAAAAAAATCTTTAATTTCTTTAATTTCTGGGAATTGTTTCCAATATAAAGAAAGTAAAATTGCATAGATGTGTCGACTCACAATCTTTATATTATCAATTTTAAATATAGGAGGTGCTATTTTACCTTTTATCATTTCCTCTGGATTCTCGAAATAGTAAAAATCATGAGAGGCTAGTCTACAGAAAGTCAGTGCATAAGAAGCGGACTCTAAACGTCGGCCGGCTCGTCCTGCTCGCTGAATATAATTTGCAGGAGATGGTGGCATATTTTTCATATAAACAGTTTCGAGCTCTCCTACATCGACTCCCATTTCAAAGGTTGTAGAACAGCTAAGTGCATTAATATTTCCACTTAAGAACTCAGATTGATAGGAAGCTGCTGTCTTGTTACTCAATTGTGCTGTGTGCTCTACAATTTTCATTTTTTCATATTCTTGCTCGGAACCGTACTGCTTAATGAAGTAATTATCATCTTTATTCATTAGTTGAAAGTCACATTTTTCTAAGGTTCCTTTGCAGTGATAAGTAGGGCATTTGCTTCTAAAATTTATTGTTGTTAATCTTCCACACTCCGAACATCTATAAAGATTAAACGGTGCCTTATCTTGAATTTTGAGAATCAATTTATCTGTGTTGACCCAGTAAGAAGAAGTATTTTTTAAGGTGCATTTTGTTAAAATCTGATTGTCTTCATGAATTAAGATTTCTTTAAAAATGTCAGAAATTAAACCTTGGGCGTGGTTTTTATCAATCCCACCCTTTGTAAGATAATCTAGTATGGTATTATTATAGGTAGGAATTAAGGTTTTAAGCTCAAATAATTAATCTTCTAAGCCAAGATTCTCTAAATTAATTATAGTTTGTTTCTTACTAAAAAAATTATCTTGCCTGTCTTCTGCTGTGAGTTCAATATCTTTAGGATAACTAATTGCCCCTTTGTTTAAGCAGTAGGTGATAATCATTTTTGTAATTGCAATAAGTTCCTCTTTTGTTACAATTACTTTTTCTTTTGATTCATCCTCTTCTAAATTTAATTCGTCATCTTCGAAAAAGTCCCAATTAGGTAAATCCCAGGTAAACCAGCCACTACCTATTAAATTGTTTCTTGTGAAGTTTTTAAATTCAGAGAATAATACTAACCAAGCTTTTTTATTGGCTTCAATTGAAGTCATCCCTTTATTACTGAGTAAAGATTTCATTTGATACATCGTATCGTTAATTTTAGCCCCTGATAGAATTTCTTCATTTGTATCTCTTATCGATTTTACTAATAATCTTCTATTATTTATTAAATCATGCGTATATTGAAAGTAGGATGCAAAATAGGCAGCATCTTGTCGACTATCAGAGAATATTAATAACTTCTTTTCTTCAATTATCACAGCAGCTGTTGTTTTTTTATTGAATTTACTTTTGGGCGTAGCTTTTTTTAATATTGTTTTTACTGGTATTATTTCCTTGTATAGGGAATCACCAATAACAGAGGCAGTTGCATCTTGTCCAAGAAAGAAACCTTTTATGATATTACCATGAGGATTTACAGAGTTACAGTAATCACATTTATGTAACATTCCATCATCGTCATCACCGTCTGTATTATTTGGTTTACAATGATAAACTAAAATATCTTCCGGTTTTAGTTTTTGATTTTTGGTATATTGTCTTAGGTTGCTTGAGCTAGTGTCCAAAACATAGGTTTTGGATATCTTAACATTCGCTTCTTCTATTTCATCATCTGGAGAATACACAAAGTCTTTATCGACTACCATAAAATACTCATTTTGATTCTTTTGTGATAATAATCCGTTTTCGAACTTACCTTGCAAATATATTGTTCCACAAAATTGACAAACAGAAATTTTGAAACATGTAGTGGTGATACCATCTATCACGCAATGTTTTCTTGGTGTTAAGGATAATGTCTTTTTGGGATAAAAAGTTACATAAGCACCTTCCATAGTGCTTACAAAATGGTGATATCTAGCATCTAGCAGTTTACCACCGTTATGCCAAGCATAACTTACTACATTTACAAATTCTACTATTAATTTCTCATCGACTTTCATCGAAGTTGCAAGGTCTTTTAATTTTACGCAATTAGCTTCAAGACCTTGTCGTATTAAGTAATAAAATTTGTCTTTGCAAAAAAAACTATATAAATACTCATGATAATCATGTTTATCAAATTGTGAAGTATCGCAATATTTACTAGCTATGGAATCTAATGCAAGTGATACACTTATATTTTCTTCTGAAGTTGTTTCTTTTAAGATTTTTGCAATTTTTTGGTATAATTCTAATGTTCCTGTAAAACAATTGTTAGGTTGCTGAAATTCTCTTCTTTGAGCTCTAATTATATTTTCTGGTTTGAATTCTGTCTCTGCACATAAAGAAGATGCAAATTTACAAATTTTATCGTTTTGTTTTTCATCTCCAAGAGTGGCACTGGTTAAAATGAATCTGATTTTATCATTATTAGGTAGCTTATGATATAGTCTGCGTAAAAGGATAGAGACTTCCATACCTGTTGCGCCAGTATAAACATGGGCTTCATCTAATACTATAAATTTCCATTTATCGGCAGTAGTACCGGAGAAAAAGACATTATCTTTTGGTCTAATTAAAAGATATTCGAGCATCGCATAGTTTGTAATGAATATATGAGGTGGATTTAACTGCATTTCTTCTCGAGATATAATTTCGTTCTGTAAAGGTTCTGAATTGTTAAGGGATCTGTATTTATCCAAAGCATCTTTTTTTGTTGTCTCGGTTTCACCAGTATAAGAACCGAATGTAATATCTTTATAATCCTTTAAAACTGATCTTAAACGTTTCATTTGATCATTTGCCAGAGCATTCATTGGATATAGTAGTAAAACCCTAACTCCTTGAGATAATTCACCATTTAGAGCTTTTTGCTTTAACAAGTAATCGAGGATTGGATATAAGAAACATTCCGTTTTACCGGAACCTGTTCCAGTTGTTACAACCATATTTTTATCAGCTAAATAATTCTTTATTGCATTTTCTTGATGCAAATATAATGGGCGGGTATATATATTGTTAGAATTAATAAAAAGCTTATTAAACTCAGAAGCTAATAATTTCTCTTCAACCATTTCTTTTAAGCTTTTACCTGTTTTAAAAGCATCAACTGAGTCTAAATATGGTCCTTTTGCAAATTTAAAATTATCTAAATCGTTGTTATATAGTTTTTGAAAATCACAATCTTTGATTAAAAATGTGTTTTTAACATAGGATTTATAGGCGGCATTAATTTTATTTGTTGCATCAATTGGATTGAAATTCATGTTAATATATCTCCTCTAAAGTTGCTTCAATATACTTAATTTTTTTCCCTTCTTTGTAATTATTAACGATGCTTTTACAGTTAATATAGGATTTTTTATTTGAAGTACTATATATTTCTAATTTTACTATTTCTTTGTCGTAAGCAATAATTTTAATTTTATAAGAATCAATTTTTGAAAAACTTGATATGTAAAAGGAATGACGATTTACAACGAAAATGTTTGGATTCTCTTCTTCAAGATATTGAAGTTTGAATTTTGCAAAATAATGAGAAACATCGTCTTCATCTATGGCTTTTTTGCAGCATATTAATTTATTGCTCAATAGATTTTTATCAAAGTTAAAACTATATTTTTCGAAAGGACATTGATAGTCATTTATGAGAGTCTTTCCGGAGGCAAATCTTTTAATAGTAGTTTCTCTAATAAGGATAGAATGTATCTTGGTCCTAATATCATTTTTGGATACATAATAGGCTTGGAAACCTATGCTTTTGATGGGCTCTTGAAAAAGTATTTCTTTTTCAGCATTAAAAATTATTAGCTGAGGATTTCTTTTCAAGTTTCCAAAAAAATTGCCAGTAAGCGTTAGTCCTAGTTCCATTGATTTGTTTTTCACAATAGATTTTTCATTTTGGAAAATTTGTTTAATGTTTGTTATAATTGGAGTTGTATATAAGTTGGAACATAAGACTAAATCTTTATAATCGTTATTAAATTTTGCTACTAAAGATAATACAGAGGACTCTGATATAGTTGAAATATCTATAATGCTAAAAGCATTTCCTCTCCTTTTTAAATTAGCAATAGTATTTCCAGTGTTTTTATCTATCAAAGATAAAGTGAAATTCTTTTTCAGCTTTAATGGGAAATTACAGTAGATATACTTATCAAAATCTTTTATGTAAAACTCGTCAGGATTCAATCTGTTTACGAATTCTGCTTCTCTATAGATTTCAAAGAGTGGTGGCGTAATACTTAGAAATTCATTATCTTTAGCTCTAATTTTATATTTAGTACTATCATCCTTTCGTGGAAAACTGTAATACTTACCTTTTAACAAGTTTTCTTTATCTTGAAATCCGAAGGAGTTTACCCTTACATCTTTTGAAGAAATATACAAGTTTTCAACGAAATCGAAACTTACCTCTTTTAGTATGTAAAGAGTGCCTTCTAAAACAATTGAGAATTCTGAGAGTATTATTATAGTGTAAAGGGTACCATTTAATGCTTCTTTATCAAGCTTGAGTAGTATATACATCATGCTTTCAGAGCTGGAATCAATCCTGTAATCTAGTAATTGGGTTTTTTCTAAGACAGTATAGCTTACTTTTTGCCCAGAAACAGT
>CAYYEN010000164.1:0-1249 GCA_964470795.1 uncultured Spirochaetaceae bacterium
TTCCAGACTTTAGAGCGAGTGAGAGAACTTTCTCGCTACTAGAACAGGTTGCAGGGAGGGCGGGCCGTTATGCTCCAGATGGAAAAGTTATAATTCAAACTTACCAAGTTAATAACCCGGCAATTGTAAAAGCGAGTGAACATAATTTAGAAGATTTTTATGAAAAAGAATTACAAGTGAGAAAAGAATTAGAATTCCCACCTTATTCAAGACTTATTAATCTTACTTTTCGTTCTAAAGCGGAAGATGCAGCACGCGACACCGCCCAAGCTTTTTCCGATTACCTATCTTCTGCTATTGCTAGGACTAAACTTCAAGATTCTGTTACTTTAATAGGAATGGCTCCTTGTGTGATTGAAAAGAAAGCGGGGTCTTTTCGCTATCATGTACTACTGTCTGGGCATAACAATACAATGTTATTGCGCCTAGTTTCAATTGCAAGTCAGGAGTTTAAAATTCCTTCCTCTGTTTACATGGAAATAGATGTAGATCCAATATCGCTGTTATAATTATTTAAAAGATATAAAATTGCCTTTTGCAATAACTTGACTAGCCCTTAAAAGATTCGTACCATAAAAATATGTTAGATATTTATAAATTAGGCGATGAGGTGTTACGAACACCTACAAAAAAAATTACTCATTTTGATAATTCCTTAGCTCTTTTGGTAGATGCTATGTTTTCTACTATGGAAGAAGCTGATGGTGTTGGACTTGCTGGACCACAAATAGGGGCTAGTGAGCAGCTCTTTGTTGTCGATACTCGTAATGAAGGCGAACGATATGTTTTTATTAACCCTGAAATCATTGAAACTAGTGTAGAGCTGGTTCCTTATGAAGAAGGTTGTTTATCTGTTCCTGGTATTTACCATGATGTGGTGAGACCCTCAGAAGTGACTATTCAAGCTCAAAACTTACAAGGAAAAGTATTTACTGTAAAAGCTAGTGGCTTACTTGCACGAGTTATTCAACATGAATATGACCACCTTTATGGTAAATTGTTTGTAGATCGTTTAGATCCTAATGAGAAAGAACTCGTTATTAAAGCTTATGAAAAACGAAATAAGAAGGGTAAGAGAAAAAAAGGAGTATGAGAAGAATCTTATTTGCTGCAACTGGCGAAATTGCGGTTCCTACTTTAAGAGCTTTAGCACAATTAGGATTAATTGGTGCTGTTCTTACCAGTCCTGATGCTCCTGGAAAAAGAGGAAAAGGGTTAATACCTTCTCCTATTAAGAGTGAAGCTTTAG
>CAYYEN010000164.1:1349-6516 GCA_964470795.1 uncultured Spirochaetaceae bacterium
AAAGTGGAATCTCTATTCAAAAGTTAGCTTTAGGAATTGATGAAGGAGAATTGGTAAAAGTTGTACCTTTTGAAATAGAGAATACTGATAATGCAGTAACGCTTTGTGAAAAAGTTGCCGCTTTAGCACCTGCTCTAGCTTGTTCGGTTTTTACTCAGGACACTTTAGTTACAAGTCCTCAAATTGGAGATGCTTCCTATTCAGCTTTAATTAACAAAGAAGATGGATTTGTAGATTTTTCCAATAGTGCTAAAACAATTTCAAACCAAATTAGAGCCTATTATCCATGGCCTAAAGTTGTATGTAAATACAAAGATACACAACTTTTTCTCTGTGCAGTAAGTTCTTATGATGAAGAGGAAACTTCTTCTTTGCCTGGAACTGTTCTATCGTTTGATAAGCAGAAGGGTTTTAAGATTGCTACAGGAAAAGGTTCTGTATATGTTTCACGATTACAACTTGCTACTAAAAAAGAACTAGATGCGACTTCTTTTCGCAATGGAAATCCTGATTTTGTTAATTCCGTATTAGTTAAACTAGTAAAGGTAGAGTAAAAAATGAAGAAGTTTTTGATAATGCTATTATGCTTAGTGTTACTAGGCTCAACCGGTTTTGCTTTTGGGCGCCCTAAAATTGCCTTAGTGTTATCAGGTGGTGGCTCAAGAGGAATTCCTGAAGTTGCTATTATAAAAGAATTAGACCGCCGTGGTATTTATCCAGATATGATACTTGGCACTAGTATGGGTGGTCTTATTGGTGGACTTTATGCTGTTGGTTATACTCCGGAAGAAATGGAGAATATTCTACGAGATGGAAAGCTTCAACAACGCATTATTAATATGTTTTCTGCTAATGCGAAGGTCAATGATAAAGCCTTTACTAATACCTCAAATAACTTATTTTCACTTGGCTTTGATATTGAAAGTCCTAACGTAGGTAAGGCGAATGGTTTTTTCGATGACCAATATGTCAATGCCTATATAAGAACTTTGCTTTTAAAGGTTATGGAAGGCCGTGATTTCGATACTCTTTCAATTCCTTATCGCTCAATTGGAACCAACTTACAGACTTCAGAGAAAGTGGTTTTTTCTTCAGGCTCTCTTTTTGATGCAATGAGAGGTTCGATGTCAATTCCAATTGTCTTTCCTCCTTTAATTACAGAGGATGGAAAATATATTGTTGATGGTGGAGTTGTTGATAACCTTCCTGTTAAAGAAGCTGAAAAGATGGGTGCCGATATAATAATTGCTGTCGATGTAAATGAAAGCGTAGCAGCATCGGCGGAAACAGACGAGGATCTCCTTAATACCCTTTCAGGCGTTATTATCCAGTATTCTGTTATATCTACTCAGTTTGTAGTTAAACCTATACTCGATAAAGTGGATTATCTCTTTGTTCCGGATACAACAAAATTGGGAATCTTTGATTTTACCAAGGTGGATGAATATTTAGCTGTCGGACAAAAATGTGTAGATGATAATATTGCCTTCTTTGATGAATTAGAAGAGAAGTTAGCCCCTTATTTACCAATGAAGGAGCCAATTCGCTATTCACAATTACCTTATTATAAAATTAAAAAGGTGGTTTTTCCGGAGTATTTGGAAAATTATGAAAAGGAATTTAAAAATTTTACTGGAAAAGTAGCTGATGAAAAGACAATAGAGGAATTTGAATTACTTTTAGATGTTATTAGACTTCAAGAAAACTTGAAGAGCATAAATTATAGAGTAAAAAATGGACAGTATATTATAGAGGGAACTCAGTATGATTCTTTAAAAGATTCTGTATCTATAGGGTTATCTGGTGATTTAGGAATTTTGACAAAAGCTTTTTATGATGCTTACTTTAAAGTTTATTTTAATCAAACAGCAAGAATAAGTGCAGATTTAGTTTTTAAAAAAGTATCTTTAGGTTTAGACCTTGAGTATGGACAATATCTTAGTTTGCTTACATCTTTGAAGGTTCCTTTTGCAGAACATACTTATTTTAATAATTTAACACTCGGTTATGGTTATATTCCACCCTTTGGTTATAGGAAATTGAATAATCAATTCAAGAACTCAAATTATCTAGTGCAGTTTGACACTGGACTTACTTTTTTTATTAAACAAGTGCGTTTTGACTTATATGGGCAAGCAGGGTATTTAAACCTTGGAAATGATGTAAGTTTAATAGGTAATAGCCAAGTAATTTGGGAAAATCGCAATTTGTTTTGGGTTTTAGCTTGCTTTGATTTAAATGCTAACAACTTTGCTTATACTTTGAGTTCAAAGTTACTCTATTCTCAACAATTATCCTTGTCGATTGGCTATTCGTTTAGTGAACAATTTATCTATTCTGCAAAATATGAAGGACAGTTCGCTATACCTCTAGTGGTTAAAAAGAATTTCTTATTTTTAGCAACTCAGCTTGCAACTTTAAAATTACCTCGAGCCTTAACTTCTTCTTTTGTTCCAGATTATTTTAGTAGCTTGGTAACTGATAGATTTGCAATTGAACTTGGCTATAAACAATACATATTTAATTCAGCAAAGTTCTTCTATTCAGTTTCTATAATGTTCGAAATGACTTCTCCCTTGTATAAAGGAAATAGAATACCAGAAAAATTCTCTTTAGTTCCTTTTGATAATATTTCAAATTTTAACTATGCAATAGAGGGAAGAATGGGAACAAAAATAACAGATGCAACACTTTCTTTGTTTGCAAGAATTGGAGTTTTTGGAGATCTAGCCATAGGCTTGGAGGTCAAATGATAAAAATATTACGATATGCGTCTGCTGTTTTGTTCATAATAATGTTAGTTGCTATTGTTTTTCTTTCTTTTGCTGGAAGTAAAGAAATGAGTAAGGTGAAAGTCCCTTTTAATGATAAAATCTCACATTGTTTTGCTTATGTTTGTTTAAGTTTTATTTTTGGTATTTTTCTAAAAACCTTTGATAAGAGTACCGCGTTTGTATTTGTGTTTAGCTTTCTAGTTTGTTTAGCTTTAGGGCTAGCTGTAGAGCTTTTACAACCATATTTTGGCAGATCTTGCGAGATGTTAGATTTTGTAGCTGATTTTTTAGGCACCATTTTAGGTGTAGTTGCCTCAATAAGGACCTATAATTGCTTTTTTAGTATAAAAAAGTAGACGGCACTCCAAAAAGAAGTTATATTTTGTAGGTGCGAGGTGAGGAGAAAGAAGGAGTTTTATGTACTTTCGAAATGGTATTATTTTAGCAATAGTGTTCTTTTCACTTTTTCCTTCTTGTTCAAAACCTAAAGAAGCTGTTAAAAAGGTTGAAGAGCCGGTGGAAATTGAGGTTAGTGTAACAGAGGCTTGTCCTTCTGTAGATTTTGATATCAATGCCTTACCAACGCCTTCGACTTTAGCTCAAAAGTTTAGTTATGTTTATGGTGTTCAACAGGCTGAAAACTTATTATCTCTCTATGATTTAGATGCTCAATATATTGCTAAAGGCGTGTTAGATGGCGCTTCTGGTACAGGTTGTTTTTCTCATGAAGAAAGTCAACAGATTTTGACAGAGTATTTAACTTTGCTTCAAGCTAATAATGAAGCGGAATTTGAAAGAATAAAAAGCGAGAACCTCGCAGCAGCTGAAAAGTTCCTTGCAGTTAATAAAGAAAGAAATACTGTAAAAACCACTGATTCTGGTTTGCAGTATGAAATATTGAGAGAAGGAAAGGGTAGAGCTCCCATTGATGGTAGTGTTGTAAAGGTCCAATACCAGTTGATGTTATTATCTGGAGAGGTGGTCGATTCTTCTTATACTAGAGGAGAGGCCAGTAGCTTGTCACTTTCCTCAAATTTAGTACCAGGCTTTAAAGAAGCGGTACTATTGATGAAGGAAGGGGAAAAGATTAGAGCTTGGTTAAATCCATCTCTCGGCTATGGTGTAAATGGTGCGACTAAAGTAAAACCAAACGAATTACTAATCTTTGATATTGAGCTTATTTCAATAGAGTAGATAATTCTTCTAACGAATGAATCGTAAAAGTTGGCAAGGTTGAAGTTGCCATCTTGCTGTGGTCTAAATAACAAGTATCAATTCCAACATTGATGCCAAGGGCTATATCAGAAGAGAGACTATCTCCTATGATTAAAGCTTCTTTTTTATTGAATTCAACTCTTTCTTCGATATAGGAGAAAAAGCGTTTGTCTGGTTTGCTTACACCTAACTCTTCACTTATGAAGATAGCCTCAAAGAAATGGTTAAGGTTTGCATCTTTTAGTCTTCCTCTTTGTACATCTTTATACCCATTAGTTATTAGATAGAGCTTATAGCCTCTCTCTTTTAAGAGGGTGAGTGCTTGATAAGCAAAAGGGAGTAAACATCCATGCTTAGAGAGCATGGCTAATTGGTCTTCTCCTGCAGTTCTTGCATCAGCTTTGAGGTGGTAGAAATCAAAGAAACGTTTAAAGCGTTCAGTTGGAAGGGCCTCGGTATCGAGTAGTCCTTTTTCTAACTCTCTCCAACAACCCTCGTTGATTTCAACATAATTATTAAAGTATTCATCTGTTTGAGGAATCGAGTATTTATCAAAAAGTTCGATAAGTGCTAAATGTTCAGCTTGGTTGAAATCAAAAAGAGTGTTGTCTGCGTCAAAGAAAAGGTATTTATACATGAAGTGAAGTTTATCAAAAAGCATTAATCGATGCTATAAATAATGTGGCTAAATTACAAAAAAAGATTATACTTAAGGAAAGGATATGAATTATGAAAAAATTACTTACCAATTGTATTATGGGATTGCTTATAGCTATCTTGGGTGTCTTTATTCTAATTAAACCTAATGCTTTTTTAAAAACCTTAGTTTTAATCTTTGGAATCTATGTTTTATTAGAAGGTCTTTCTTCTATCATTTATAGCTTCAAACTTAAATCCTTAAAAGCGGTATTTCGTATTTCGTTAGTAAAAGCGTTATTGAACCTCTTTATAGGTATCCTTGTTTGTTATTTTTCTATCACTTCAACAAGTGCAGCAGTAACAGACTGGGTAGTTTATTTAATTGCTATAGAATTGCTGGTTAGCGGTATTTTAACTTTCATTGATACTATTTATTTGAAGAAACTAGAGGTTACAGGACTTGCTTATTTTATGGGCTCTGATGTAGTTGTTTCAATCTTCTTTGCGATATTGCTCTTCTTGTTTCCTCATTTCATAGG
>CAYYEN010000165.1:0-6507 GCA_964470795.1 uncultured Spirochaetaceae bacterium
TCCGCTACCTAGACTACTAGGATACATGACCGTCGAACTTTACTCATATTATTTACAAAATAACTTTAGAGTCTTAGCTGCTGATTATCTCTACCTAATAATTTTAGAACATTCACACTTGAAATTTCTTTCTATGTTGTAGTTTATTAGTTTAACAAGACTTTCCAGCAATTCAAAGGGTTTTCGACATACATTTCTGTATGAAGTGACTATTTCCTTAATTATATTAATATAGCCTATAGCGAAACGCATATATGATAATTAAGTTCTAATCATAATCATTCTCCTTCAATATAGTTTAATTTTTATTATATTATTATTATATCACATATTTAAAAATAAGTCAATTATATCCACAAATTTTTTAGAACTGGAACAAAACAACTTATAAATCTGATTTTATCAGTTTTAGATTTTTGAACTTTATCGCATTCTAGTAAGAGCTTTACTATTTGCTCTTTTATTTCTTCTTTAATATAGATTTTTTCAGATACTACATATTCTTTATAGAACATTTGAACATATTTTTTCACCCATTTTTTAACTAATTTATAATCTAAAGTTTCTAAAAGACAATATTTGTTAATTATTTCAATTAACTTTTTTTCATAACTATTCTCTAATAATTTATCTTTAGCACTTAATTTGTATAAGAATTCTAACTCCTTGTCGAGGAAAATATCTTGATTGAAACCTTCAACTAATAAGAAATTTATGAAACCATAATCTATATTATCTAAGGGATTGTAGTTTTCCCTCTTTGTTTCTCTCTCCATTTCCATAATGTAATCTCTAATTTTATTTTTCATTATTCTCCTCCTCCTCACTTTCTCCTTCTCTTTCAATTTTATAAAAAATATTATCTTCAATTTTTAATCTTATGAAAAAGAATATTAATTGTATCCCAAAGCCAATAGCTATTGGAATAATGCCGCCCTGAATTTGCAGAGCCGACAATCCGCAGATGTATAGAAAGATTAAACTTTGAATAATGTCATACTTTTCTTCATAAATATATCTTTTATATTCGTGAGCTAAAAGCACCGACAAAAGTGCAAAGCATAACAGCACTTTCAAAAATAGTATTTTATTCCCATCGAAATCTAAAACCAATGATGGGATTAGAAAAAAAGGAAATCTAGTCGTAGATAAGAAGCTTAAACCTTTATGTTTATAAGCTTTTTCTTTGTCTTTTTCTTTCATTGAAACTCCTCGAGCAACGTAGTGAAGTTTACTGGGTATAAGTCCCAATAATCTATATTAGCACTAACTACTCTACCTTCATGTTTTTTATAGTTGTTTTTATCGGCATCTATGAATTTAAGTTTTCCATAGACACCTTCTATCTTATTGCACAAGTACAATCCATCCTCACCAAAGAAAAGATTATACTTTACAACCTCGTTAAATCCCAATTTTAACCATCTTTCTGCTGAAAGAAATCTATCTCTTTCAGAGTAAATTAAAACTTTTTTACCATTTAATTGATTAAGAATTTGCTTTATTTTTTCTATTCCAACATTTGATGATACCCCACCGAGATGAAACACGGTATCTTCATTTGAGACTATTTTATTCCAGTTCTCAACTATGGTTGTGTTATTTTCTTCAATTGTTAATTTCCTTTTATTAGAAACTTTTTGATTAAAGAAGTCAGTATTTGCTACTACAAATCTTTCAATAGTTCTCACCTCTCTCTTTTACTATAATATAATTATATCACATTTAGTGACAGAAGTCAACAATAAGAAATGTTTTTCCCATAGCTGGTAAAATATACTATATTGTATTCTCATATATTTTAGTATCCACGCAACCTTTTGTAAAAGTATTATAAAATAATTATAATGGAAATATAAAAATAAGTCAAGGGTAACTACATTTATTAGTTACCCTTGAGAATATTATTTATATTTTTCAGCCGCCGCAATTACGCTATTTGAGTATGAAGTCGGAGCACAGACTCCACTATACTCGCCGCAATTATAATACACTAAACCTTGCGACAGTCCATAGCTAGAAACTAATCTCCCTATTAATTGAATACCCAAAGTAGTATTGTGATACGGATCGTATAGGTCGCCGGCGTTATAACTAGAATGAAGTTGCATCAGTCCTATACAAACACCATTACTAGCACTAGAGTTAAAACCGCTCTCCTTTTCTATTATTGCCATTACTATGGAAAATTCTACCCCATTCTCAACACATAGGTTATAGATGTGATTTTGCAATTCTATTGTAAGTTTGTCTATAGGTCTATACCCAACCGCCACTATATCTTTGATTGTTTGGGTTTCTAGTGGATTTATTACTATAGTAGTCTCAATTACTTCGCTCTGTGTTGTTATTGGAACAATTTCTACCTCAATAACTGACGAACTTAAAGCCGGCGGGGCGTTGTGGGTTTCAATAATATCCTTAGTTGAATTGCTTGTTATTTCTGTGACAGTCTCGCTTGTTGTAGTTTCACTTGTTGTGGCTATCTTAGTGATTTCAATCGTGGTAAGGAAACTAGTCGTCACCTCTTTTTCAGTAGTCTCCGAAGTTATGACTTCATCAAGTATTGCTTTTTCTGTTTTACTACAGGCATAAAAAACACCCGTAATTAAAATAATAATAAATAAAATTATTCCTATTGTTTTTTTCATTTTTTTCTCCTTTATATTATAAAATTTCCCCTAAGCTAATGAAAGCTTAGGGGATTATTATTATTATTAGAGCGATATATTTATGGAATTGTATTGGAGGCTTTCATCTCCTAATCCAACTCCTATTGAGTTTCTACTTGTGGTATTAATGTCTGTAGAAACTATTTTTTTATTTGTTTTATTTGTTGACAATATTAATTCGTCATCTTTTATCGCAATAAAATCAACAATTTCATCTCCATCTTCTATTTTACATATTTTTGCACCCTTAGTGTTTCTGTTTGAAACGCTAAACTCACTGCTTTCGGTTTTCTTTATTTTTCCTTTTTTAGTTAAAGAGATGATGTACTTAGAGTCTTTTCCAATTGGTCTAATGGTTTTTATGAACGAATTATTGTCGAGTTTCATTCCCGCAACTCCCATCGCCGCTCTGCCAATTGGGTTTATATCCAAAGATGCAAACCTTATAAAGTGTCCACTACTTGCTAAAATTCCTAATTCCTCAGTACTTACTTGACAAGCGGCGACGATACAGTCACCCTCTTTTATTTTCATAATTACTATGGGTGCTTTTCTTTTGGAAAACAACTCTTTAGTCTCAATTTTTTTTAACATCCCATTCTTTGTAACCAATACAGTATACGGAATTGTTTTATCTATTGCAACTACATCTACAATTGTTTCGTTTAAATTTAGATCAATAAATGATTTTAAATTTGAACCATTTTGAATATCAATAATCCTAATGGTTTTTGCTCTACCTTCTGAGGTGATTATAACCATATCACTATGATTACTTTCAACAAAGGTTTTTATCAAGAATTCATTTTTAAGCTTAGTAACATTTCCTTTATTGCGGCGATTTTTTGCAACAAGAGTTGTTTCTTTCTCTGTATATATATTGTGTCTGTTGGTTACAGAGATTATTAGTTTTTCTTCCTCAACTATGTCCTCAATCTCGCTATCTTCACTACAAAGATTTAGAACCTCTGTTTTCCTTTCGTCTCCGAATTCTTGAGCAACTGCTAACATATCAGTCTCTATTTCTTTATTTAATAAAGAGCGAGTATTCAATACATTCTCATGATATTTTTTATTAATATTCAACTTTTCCATTTCTTCTTGAAATGACTGAATTTCTAGCTTAACTAGTTTTCCTAGTTTTAAATTAACAACTTCGGTAGCTTGAGGGCCGCTAAACCCGAAGCGTTCAGAGAGCTTTTCTTTTGCCGCCGCAATTGAAGAGGAAGATTTAATAATTTTAATTACTTCTTCCATATTCGCTATGGCTATTAAAAATCCTTCAATTATATGTATTCTTTTAAGGATTTTTTCTATTTCAAACTTATGAATTCTAGTTCTCACTTCAACCTCATGGTCGATATGGGCTTGTAGAGCTTCTCGCCAAGTGAAAATTCTTGGCTTAGCTCCACAATCTAACATTCTTAGTTGAACTGGGAAAAAACTTTGGATTGAAGTGTTTTTCATTAGTTGTCTTATCGTGCCTTCAATATTTTTATTCCCTTTTTCTAAGAATACCTTAACATTTGGGGTAGCCTTAGATACGTCTAGCATCCCACTTATTCCAGATGTAGGATCGCTATTTACCCATTTTTCTATTTCTTTACAGATAGTTTCAACATAAACTTGAAATGGAATTTCTTTTATTAATAAACAATGTTCTTTTTCATTATACTCAATTTTACCTCTTATTCTGATACTTTTTCCAGTACCATTTTTAAGACTTTGTTTAACTTCATCACCATTCAAGATAATTCCATTACTAGGGAAATCTGGTGCACAATAAATTTCTTCAAAATCAATATCTGGATTATGAAGAAGTTTTATCATTGCATGATTTACCTCTTTTAGATTAAAAGGTGGAATACTACTACTAACAGCAGTAGCAATTCCAGTAGTCCCGTTCACAATATTATAGTAGCCTAAAGATGGAAATACGGATGGTAATTTTACAGTATTATCATAGTTATCTACCCATTGTTCAATACCATCTTTTTCTATTCCTTTAAATAACAAAGATGCAAGTTTAGACAGCCTCATTTTTGTATATCTTGCGGCTGCTTCAGAGTTCTGCATAGATATACTTCCATTATTGCCATCAAAATCTTCTAAACAATATCGTGTTACGAAAGGTTTTGAAAATCTTGTCAATAAAGCATAACACGAAGCATCACCATGTGTATAATAGTGCTTTAACGCCGCCCCAACACTGGATTGGGAACTCACGAACGGTTTGTTGTGAGTTATTTTTTCTTCAAATTGTGCCCATAAACACATTCTAGCCGAAGGTTTTAAAAAGTCTCTAGCATCAACCAAAGCTCTATCTTTAATAGTAGCTTTGGCATATGTTTCAAATGATTGTTTTACTGTATCTATTATATTCATTATTAATTCTCCTTTTATTTAATTCTTATATAATTATAACACTACTATTCAGAAAAGTCAATATTTTCAGAAACGTATTCTTTTCTAAAAGCAACATCTTTTCCCATTAAAGAATTAAATAGTTCGTCAAATTCTTCATTATATTCTAATGTTTCCATTCTTTGGAATTCTGGTGAAAACATTGAAGCTTCCATATCCTCAGAATTCATAGAACCAATTCCTTTATAACGAAGGATTGTTCCGACACTATCATCAGCATCTAGCTCTTCTTGTGTATAAAAGTACTTCTTCTTTCCCTTAGATAACTTTGAGAAAAGTGGAGCTTTCAACCACACTAAACGATTTTCCTTTATTAGCTCTGGACAAATTCTGAAAATCGCTGCGATTATTAGAAGTGCGATATGACTTCCATCATCCGACTTATCCAATTTTTCAACTTGGGTCTGACTATATTTTACTCTCTAATGAGAGAATGCTCTTTCCCAATACATATTAATAGTATAGGTACTCCTCTTCACGAGGATAGTCGATACACCCTTCGCTTAATTATTCCTCATATTTCCAAATATAACCTTGTGAAGTTTTTGTTTTTTTATTTAAGCAATTTAAAATTGCTCCACGTTTATTTTCATTACCCAATGCACGTCCAGCTTCTCTTGCTGAGCCATATTTTGCAATAAAATTATTACTTAAATCGTATTGTAAAATATATTTATTACAACGAGGATTATTAATACCTAAATTAATTTCTTTAAGATGTTGTCTTGTTTCTTCATTAACACCTTTATTGTTAATCCCGCCTGTTGATAAATTGTATCCATTGGGTTTTAAGGTATTATATTTATTAATATAATATCTTTCTTTTTCATCTATTAAATCATTAGGCACATTATCTTCAATTAGTTCTATTATAAAATTTTCTTTTCCATACTTTTTAACTGCATAATAAATTAAAGTACGAGGATGGCAACAATGTTCTGAAAATCTTATTTTTAATGAACGTGAAGTTATTCCTATATATTTATGATTATTAATTAAATTGGTTATACAATATACTTTGAAAATATTTATCACCTCTTTTAAAGAGGAATAATTTACGATTGGTACGGTATTCCCTTTATCTCACCATTTTCAGGTTTAGGGTTTCTTAGTCAGATTATTCGTCCTTAGATTATTCCTATTATCTCTTGTAGTTTCAATAGGAGGTCTTATTTCTCTGATACCGTTAGCCTATTTTAAAATAGACCGCTCTAAATAGAGCAAAAGCATTTCCAGACAATGTTATTCATCTGCGTCAACAAAAATTCCAACTTTTCCATACCTTAGGGTTTTTGGATTATAATTCCCAACATTTAGTCCTAATGCTAGGATTAATCTCTCAACAATTTTATTTTTTAAAACCTTTTCTTCTTCTTTTTCACAAGAATTAAGAAACTTTCCTTGTGCCATT
>CAYYEN010000166.1:0-6507 GCA_964470795.1 uncultured Spirochaetaceae bacterium
TGATGAAAAATATCATATAATTGAAGAAGTCCCTTCAATTGCCCTTGAAGCAGTAGAGGAATTAAATCGCAAAGGTAAAATCTTTGAAATAAACACCGGAGCCATCGGTAGAGGCTACAGAACTAGCTTTTATCCAAGCGATAAGATATTGAACCATCTTAAAGCGATAGGAGCAAATATTATTGTCACTTCAGATTGCCACAATTCAGATTATCTCGATTGTTTTTTTGCTGAGACTCGAGAAATCTTACTCAATAAGGGGTTTAAAACTCAAATGGAGTTAACTCCTAACGGTTTTCAAGAAGTCGCTCTATAGCCAAAGTTTAGGGTTAGAGGTGGAGATAGCAGATGCTCCACTTCTAGAAATGCTGGCTAAATCTTCAGCATCGCTTATCAAACCACCTGCAACTATTGGTACTGTGGTAGTTGTTACCAGCTCACTAATAATGCGTGGAATAATTCCAGGCATTACTTCCAAAAAGGAAGGGGTGAAAGCTTTTAGGTGAGCTATTACATTCGCTTTAGCCATGGAATCAACAAGAAAAGTTCGCTCTCCAGCTATTAAACCTTTATCTAACGCATATTTTACTAAGTTTTGTTTGGTGCTAATAATACCATCACTTAAGGTGTTTTGTTGAATGAAATCGATAGCAACATCTCTCACCGATAATCCTTGAATTAAGTCAACATGAACAATTACAATCTTTCCAGCTTCTTTTAATAGCTTCACATTCTCTGCAATGTTTAAAATTGAACCAAATAACACAAAAACAACTTGAACCTTGCTTTTTATAGCAATCTTTAACAATTCTTCGTTGGTAACAGCTGCTATAATTGGAGAGGTTTTAAAAATATCTTTAATATTAGGCATAAGACAATATTAACTTATTTTTTTTATATTTGATACAAAAATCCTTCCAGTTTTGAGGAGGAAGGATTATTAAGTTTTATTTTTTTATTACGTTTCGAGTAGCAATAACATCCACATTAGTATTAGCAACGTTGTGGATTACAACATCCCCAATATTGATGGGAGCTTGAGTATGAGTTTTTAAGATTTCACTCATAACCTCAAAGATCTTCCCTTTTGGAATATCTGTTGCGGTCTTTACCGATACCATGGAGTAATCTCCATTAGCAATAGGAACAGAACTAGTTACTAAGCGAGTAGGATTAGTAACTTCTTTCTTTCCATACTCCGCACCTCGCGGGCAAGTATTACCAGTAACAGTGATAATATCCTTCTCTATTGTAACTGTTAAAGCACAACCAAGTGGACAGCAGATACAAGTTAATTCTTTTTTCATTGTTTCTCCTCCGTTTTAATTACAATAGTCTTTAAATCTTTAAAGTTCTTTAACTCAGCTTGTTTTAAAACTACTAACTCCATTTCTCCAGGAGCAAGAACCCTTTTATAAGTAGATTTAACCTTTTCTTCATTAAAATAAACTACAATATTTCTATTTTTATAAACATCAGAAACTCTAAATCTTACTGTAATATCATTTGTGATAGTATCGAGGTTAATAAACTGTGGAACCGTATATCTAACACCCTCCTGTGCACTTATCGCTATTACCTCAGTATTCTCACTCTTATTACCAGCAAGGTATTTAGCAGCAGAAATACCTGCTAAAGTAGCTTCTTGAGTAACGTAATCTACCAAGTCATGAACGTGTAGCACGTTTCCACAAGCAAAGATACCATCAGCATTGGTTGTTAAATTCTCATCAACTAGAGGACCATTAGTAACGTTAGAAATATTGATATCAGCTTTTCTTGAAAGTTCATTTTCTGGTAACAAACCAACAGATAAAAGTAAAGTATCACATTCAAAACGTTTTTCTGTACCAGGAATTGGAGTACGTTTTGCATCAACTTGAGCAATAGTAACTGCTTCAACTCTTTCTTTACCTTCAATCTTTATTACAGTGTGTGATAAATATAAGGGGATATCAAAATCATCAAGACATTGAACAATATTACGCTTTAAACCACCAGAGTAAGGCATTAACTCAGCCACTCCTAATACAGTAGCTCCCTCAAAGGTCATGCGACGAGCCATAATAAGACCAATATCACCAGATCCTAGAATAAAGACTCTGTGTCCAACTTTCTTTCCTTCAATATTTACAAGGCGCTGTGCAGTACCTGCAGAAAAGACTCCACTTGGACGAAAACCTGGAATATTTAAGCTTCCTCTAGCTCTTTCCCTGCAACCCATAGCAAGGATAATTGCCTCAGCTTCAATTTCCACCAAGCCTTCAGTTGAATTGATATAGGTAACGGAATGAGGTTTTACATCAATTACCATAGTCTCTAGCCTATAGGCAATATTATACTCAATTACTTTCTTTACAAAACGGTCAGCATATTCAGGTCCAGTTAGCTCTTCTTTAAAAGTGTGTAGACCAAAGCCATTGTGTATACATTGATTTAAAATACCACCAAGCTTCCTATCTCTTTCCAAAATTAAGATATCTTCAACTCCATTATCTCTTGCGCTTACAGCAGCGGCTAGGCCTGCAGGACCACCACCAATTATTATTAAACTATGCTTCATATAACACCTCTGAACCTGCTTCATTTTTAGCAATCTTTTCCATAGGAACTTTTAATTCTTGAGAAAGAATTTCCATAGTACGAGGTAAGCAGAAACCTGCTTGGCAACGTCCCATACCTGCTCTTACTCTACGTTTAACGCCATCTAAGGTAGTAGCGCCTAAAGGTCGACGAATTGAGTCTAAGATTTCACCCTCTGAAATCTCTTCACAACGGCAAACTATAACTCCATAGGAAGGATTTTGTTTAATCAAATCCTTTCTCTGATTAAGTGGTAGAGATGCAAGTTTTATAAAGCCCTTTCTTCTTGATATAAAATTAGCTTTTTCTTTTAAAGCTAAACGTTCAGCAATTTCTTTTGCTAAATATTCACCAATGGCTGGAGCGGAAGTTAAACCCGGGCTATCAATTCCAGCTGCATCGAAAAAGAGAGGAGAATCAGGACATTCACCTACGATGAAATCACCATTCTTCTCATGAGCTCGTAAACCTGAAAAACTAGTAATAATCTTATTCATCATCAGTGTTTTTACAGACTTAGCTGCATCTTTTTTAATCGAATCTAAATCTTGAGCATAAGTTGCAGTATCTTCTTTATCATCATTTGCCACGCTTGTTGGTCCCATGAGTAAGTTACCATGAACAGTTGGAGATACTAATACGCCCTTTCCAAGTGCGGTTGGAAGTTGAAATACGGTGTTGTGTACATAACCACCTACTTCTTTATCAAGAAGCATATAGTTACCACGACCTGGCTTTATTTCAAGCTTATTTTCACTTACCATATTATGGATAACATCAGCATAAAGGCCAGCAGCATTTACCACTACTTTAGAATTTACGACAGTATTATCTCTAAATACTACTTTATATCCATCAGCTTCTTTAGTAACTGTTTTTACTTCTTTATTGAAATGAAATTCGCAACCATTGACAAAGGCATTCTCTGCTAAAGCAATCGTTAAGCCAAAGGGACATACAATACCACCTGTTGGGCAATGAAGGGCTGCTATTATATTATCATTTAAATTAGGCTCTAGTTCATGAACTTCCACTTGATTAAGAATCTTCATATCCTTAACACCGTTCTTTAAGCCTCTTTCATAAAGCTCTTGAAGTTGTGGTAAAGCATTTTTATCATCGCAAATAATTAAAGAACCATTTTGAGAATAATCAAAATCTAATTCTTTAGATAATTCTTTTACTAATTGAGCACCTCTTAAGTTGAATTTAGCCTTAGCAGTCCCTGGTTCTGGATCATAGCCAGAGTGCACAATTCCACTGTTTGCTTTAGAAGTACCAGTACAAACATCTTCATTCTTTTCAAATAAGCCTAATTTTAAATCATACTTTGAAAGATAGCGTGCAATAGCAGATCCTGTTACGCCACCCCCGATAATGATTACATCAAAGTCCATAGCATCCCCTTTTTTGAACAAAAAAAAAGAGCAAAGTTTTCTTACGATTATAAGAAAACCTTACTCTATTTCTCTAGGTTCGTCTTTAATATAACATTTACAGTTATACTTGTCTATAAAAAAAGCTCCTTATTTCTAAGGAACTCTTTGAGCTCCCCCTGCAAGACTTGAACTTGCGACAGGTGGATTAACAGTCCACTGCTCTACCAACTGAGCTAAAGGGGAATTATTAAAAGTATTCAAAATACTCTTAAAACATGAATGACTATACAAAGTTTATGAAATCATGTCAATATGAAAAAGCGTTTTTCTTGCAAAGTTAATAATCACAATTTGAGCTAAATATGGTAATTCTTAATTGGTAAGGAATTACAAAAGGACATGAATAAAATAAATTAAAAATTGTTTTAATCTTAAGTTATTATTCTTCCACTTTCCAAAGTTAAGGTTCTTGTACAATATCTATTTACTTCTTCTTTATTATGAGAAACAAACAATACGGGGCCACAAAAAGTCCTTAATATTGAAAGTAAATTATCATCAATCTGATCTTTTAATTCTTGATCCAGTGCTGAAAAAGGCTCATCCAACATCATAATCGCGGGTTTTGAAGCAAGCATTCTCGCAAGCGCAACGCGTTGTTGTTGTCCGCCAGATAACTCATGAGGGTATCGATTAACCAATTCGGCAATCTGAAATAAAGTTAACACTTCCTCGACTTCTCTTTCTCTATCTTTTTTATCTTTTGTTTTAATTCCTATTTTAATATTCTCTTTTACACTCATTTTAGAAAAGAGAGCATAGGACTGAAATAAGTAGCCAAAGTTTCTAGCTCTAGCGGCAATGTCTATTTTCTTTTCACTGTTAAATAGGTACTTATCTCCTAAGCGAATCACACCCTCATCTGGTCGTTTTATACCTGCAATACTCTTTAGACTCATGCTTTTTCCACTACCACTTCGACCAATTAAACCTAAGCATTCGCCCTCTTTAACTGTAAATTCTACATCCAAAGTAAAAGTTCCAATTTTTTCTTTTATCTTTACATACAAATCCATTTGACTAATCCTTTTTGAAGTAACTCATCAGCCCTAAGGAGATAAAAGATACAATTGTAATAACACCTACCCAGATCCAAGCACTCTTCATATCGCCACCTGCGGTAGCAAAGTAAATTGCCATTGGAATTGTTTGGGTACGACCTGGAATATTACCAGCAACCATCAAAGTTGCCCCAAATTCACCTAAAGCACGCGCAAAGGTTAAGGCAGTTGCCGCAAGAATACCTGGGGAAGCTTCCGGTATCATAATCTTTATTAATATGGCACCTTCGGACAAGCCCAAAGTTCTCGCACTCCAAATATGATCTTGATCCACCTGCTTAAAGGCACCCTTTGCCCCACGATACATCATGGGGAAAGAGACAACCATAGCAGCAATAACAGTTGCTTGCCAAGAAAAAATTAAAGATATACCAAAGTTCTTTAAAATAGATCCTAAAAAACTATTTCGTCCAAAGATAACTAACAAAAAAAAGCCGGTGACAGTGGGAGGTAAAACCATAGGCAGTGTAAAGATTGTATCTAAAAACCAGCTAGCTTTTCTGCTTAAATTAAGACTTAAACGGGCAAAGATGATACCAAATATAAAAACAAATAAAGTGGCTAGTAAAGTTGACTTTAGTGAAATTAAAAAGGGCGAGATATCGAACATTTATTTAATAACAGTAAAGCCGTATTTAGCAAATAAGGCGGTTGCTTCATCTGAAAATAGATATTCTTCAAACTTCTTAGCTTCCTCTAAATGTCCACTATCTTTTAGACAAGCTACTGGATAGATTACCTTTTTATGACTACCACTTGGAGCTGAAACATTTATTACAACACCAGAGGAAATCTTTGCATCGGTTTCATAAACAAGTCCAGCATCAGCATTTCCAGTCTCAACCCAAGAAAGAACTTCTCTAACATCTTTAGCATATACAAGTTTACTTTGTAGTGCTTCAGTTAAGTCTAAGTTTTTAAAAGCTTCTTCAGTATATTGACCAACAGGAACAGATAGAGGTTCGCCTACTGCAATTTTTTCAATTGTATCATCCTTTAAATCTTCAAATGAACTTAGTTTTTTACCAGCTACTGGGGTAATTAGAACTACTTTATTTTCCAATATCTGTTTGATAGTAGAGGTTTCTACTAATCCTTTATCATCTAAGGCGGTCATTTGCTTTACCCCAGCAGAAAAGAAAATATCAGCCGGAGCGCCTTGTTCAATTTGCGTTTGAAGAGTTCCTGAAGCTCCATAGTTTGCGGTAATACTTATATTAGGATTATGTTCCTGGTATAAAGTTTTAATCTCATCCATACAGTTTGTTAAAGACGCAGCAGCTGAAATAATAAGCTCCACTTTTTCAGCTTCTTTTACACCTTGGCTAAAAGAGGGTGTAATTACTACTACTAACGATAAAATAACTAACAACAATTTTTTCATATGAATACTCCTTGATATGATTCTATTTAATAGCACAATC
>CAYYEN010000167.1:0-6469 GCA_964470795.1 uncultured Spirochaetaceae bacterium
TGCTTCGACGAATTCTACTAAATTCTTTTCAAATTCCTCAAGTTGATCTTGATACTTTACAAATTCCATCATTTTATGTGCATCATCGCCTGAGTAAGCTATTTGATGGTTTTGTTTGACTTTAACTCTTAGAACTAAGTGCTGATATTTCTTTTCAAAGAATTCAACTACTACTTTGTTTAATTCACTCATTACTTTCCTCCTTTGTTACATTTTCTCAATTTTATGGACTTTTGTTCACAAATAGTGACCAATTTTTGTGACGAAACTGGTTCCAGAGGTGGGATTTGAACCCATGTATCTATAGGTTATGAGCTCCCGTAAACTTTTTTAATGTTCATTTAGATTTCCTCTTTTTTAGGTTTACTCATCCTTCTAATAGCTAGAATTTCATCAATAAAAGTTAACAGTTGTTCAGGAGTTCTTTCATCGATATCATCAAATGATAATGAATAAGCTGTTTCTTCTTTATGTATAACAGCAACACCTGTTTTACCCTTTAATAACTTCAAATCTCCAGCAATCCAGAGCTTTTCAGTTGTTCTAAGTTTTTTATTAATTTTTGTATTATAAGTAATTGCCTCTATCCACATAGGGATAAAAAGCATATTTAGGAAAATAAAAGTAACAAATGCAACTGCAGAGACTGCATAAAACCATGCTTTGTTATCTAGTCTTGTAAGCCATAATATAAGAGCACCAACGCTCATATATACTAAAAATTCTAAGATCGTTAATACTAATTTCTTTAAAAATAACATGTTATTTTGTTCCTTTCTTTTTATTGATCATTTAATAACCCTCACTTAAACTTATAAATATTTAGTATTCGAAGAAATTGTATACTTCGCATTATACTCCAATATTATTTCTTTGATTATATTTGATTCCTCTTTTGTACTTGAAAAGATGTCTACAACTTTATACTCGGACCATGATGTTTCGTATGATATGAACTTTATATTATGGTCCAGTAAAGATTGTTTATATTCGTCTACTTTTAAAGATGATACAGTTGTCTGAATTCTCCACAATTGTTCTTTTCTTAACTTCTCCAAGATCGTTAATCCAGTATAAACTCCTACTAAATTCGTTATGACGGTTACTACAACTGATTCTATTAAACCTAAATCTTTTGATACTAAAAATACTATGATTATATTAATAGAATATGAAACAGAACTTATAATAGCTGCTGTTAATTTTGTCCCTTTTATAGTTAGGACAGACTTTATTGTTGATACAACTACATTTAACATTTGTAGTATTATAAAATAAATTAAAACTTTCTCGATAAAATCTCCTCCTTTATTTTTTATTTTATTCTTTTTTTGATATTAGAATGTCTTCCCGTGCATATAAGGACGTCCCGTATTATACTCGTGTTTTAATTTCATAATCTCAATAAATTCCTCTGCTTTTCCTTCATGACCTACATAATCAAATATTCTGATGACTACGTCTGCCAATTCTGCTAGAATACCATCTGGTTTCTCAATATCACCGTTCGGGATTTTAGAAACTTCTCCATTTTTATTTGAATAATGAAACATAACATCAACTTCTTTAAATACAGGAGAATTAGAAATTCTCTTAAACTCTAATGCTTCTGATAACTCAGAGTGTATGAGGGAAATTGTATCTCCAAAAGTTTTATTTTTGTCATCCCAAAAACCTTTATTAACTGCGTTACTATGAACATCTTCGATAAACTTTTTTAAATCTAACATGAATATCCTCCTTTATCTTTTTATCATTTTGGTGGAGCCTAGCGGGATCGAACCGCTGACCTCCTGCGTGCAAAACAGGCGCTCTCCCAGCTGAGCTAAGGCCCCATTTAATAAGTAGTAGGTTCACTACTTATTTTTATTTTATACTGTATTTAATTTTATCCTCTACCGTTATATTTTATTACGGTTTCTTTTTCACTTATATCTACATTTAATCTTTCTTCACGATAGTCCTGTGTTCCCCAGAAAACTTCATCGCCTTTACTATTAACTCGAACATAACATCCGTGTTGTTTAGCTATTTGTTCTGCTTCCCGTAGTGTTTTACCTACTAGTGTGGAAAAATCTTTTTCCTGTGCTTCGTTATCTACTTTCATAAAATAACCCCTTTCAGTTTTAATTTAAATTTTATTCCTTAATGTTATCGTATAGAAATTTCGTAGATGTGAAATATATTCTCTCATTTCTTTTGGTGACATCTTTTTATCTGGATATATTTCGTTAATTAATTTTGTTGCTTTTGTATTAAATTCTTTTGTTCTTTGTTCTTTTTCTTTTGATTTAATTTTTATGTCTGTTAATCTAACGTATAATTTGGCCTCTAAATATGCAATTACGAAACCTTTTTGTTTGTCGGACATAAGTTAAACCTCCGATCTAAGTTTTTTTGGCGGCCCCAACGGGAATCGAACCCGTATCTCTTGATAGACAGTCAAGAATGATAGCCATTACACTATGGAGCCAATTATGGTGCCCGATGATGGTTATGCTCCACCGACCTCTGCTTGTAAAACAGATGTTTTCCTATTAAACTAATCAGGCGTTAAAGTGTCTTAGGGAGGAATCGAACCTCGTTCAGTAAGTGTACATACTTTACTCCTTCCTTTGCTGGGAAGGTACCAGTTCTCCACTGGCTAAGACATATATGGTGGACCGACGGGGCTACGCTCCCCGCTCTCCGGCGTGCAAAACCAGTATTTTCCTGAATAAACTATCAGCCCATGCTCCCCAATATTATTTAAAGACGTATCCGAGAGCGATCGTCTTACTATGTACTTCTCAGTGCCTGCCACTCATCCTATGCCACCATAGTCAGTTTCGGGATCCTCATCGATCAGGATCAGATCCTCTAGGCCATTAAATCCTAGTTCTTAATTTCAGGTTGATCTCCGTGCATAGCCACGGTCCCATTATATTTACCGACTCATGAGACAAGTCCTTCTTACTTACATTATTATAATATATAATATTAATACCTTCTGTTATATTTGGTCCAGCAGGAGGGACTTGCGCCCTCTTACACTTGATTCACAGTCAAGTTGCGCACTGTATTGCATTCTGCGGGGATGTTAACTCAAATTAATGAGTTAGTTATTTAATTGTTGTTCTTAGAACTTTGTATCCGACCTTTTCGATTGCGTCAGTTACTTCTTTGATATCTATGGTTTCAGAATCATAATCTAATCTGACTCTACTAGTATTAAACAGGACCTCTACGGTTTTACTGTTTACTCCATTCACTTTCTTTACAGCAGCATTGATCTTCTGTAAGCATGATGGACAGGTTAATGTTTCTAATTGAATCGTTAGTTTTTTCATTAATTCACCTTCCTAATTTTATTTTGGCGGGAGATAAAGGTATCGATCCTTTGACTATACGTTAACAGCGTATTGTGATTCCATTTCACCAATCTCCCGTATTTATGGTGCCGAAGACAGGAATTGAACCCGCAACCTTCTCCTTACAAGGGAGTTGCTCTGCCTGATTGAGCTACTTCGGCTAGTGTCAGTTATTTTTGAACTCCATGGCGGTATAACTGAACCGACCTATTTATAATATTCCTTAACATACCAAGGTCTTATTGTTGCCTGTATATTGAAGGATGACTCGTTAAATAGGAAACTTTATAACTATCCGTTTTAGTAAGCCTGTTTAAAATTAATTAATAATATATTTATGGTGGGGATGGCAGGATTTGAACCCGCGTAAATATTCTCCCGGACCCAAACCGGGCGTCACAAACCAAACTAGACCACATCCCCTTATTGACAGTTTTAGAGATCTGTTAACTCTCACTTTAAAATTAGTGACACTTGAGGATAAAATTAATGGTAGACCCACTAGGATTCAAACCTAGGACGTCCCGGTTAAAAGCCGGACACTCTTCCGCTGAGCTAAGGAGACAAATGGTTGCAGGAGGGAGACTCGAACTCCCGATTGATAGGGCATGAACCTATTGTCTTAGCCACTTGACGATCCTGCATTATTAATGCCTTACAGCTCCATATCTAAATTTTATGGCCTGACTCTTTGGTTTTTTATCAGAAAACTGCGGAAATCCGCTAGAAGTAAGCACAGGCTCTATATACATTATTTTAGAAGTAGTATAAATCTTCTCATATTAATTTAAATGGTGACCCCAGCCGGATTCGAACCGAGCATGTCTCCTGAGTGAAAGTCAGGCGTGTTGCCAATTACACCATGGGGCCTATTATATATATATATGGTCCAGGGAGTTAGAATTGAACTAACGTCTTCCTGCTTTTTAGGCAAGCGCTCTGCTAGCATGAAATAGACTCCCCATTTGATTTATTTTAAGACAGTTTTTTTCTTACGGTTTGCTCTCTGTCGTCCGTCTGTGTCACTCACTTCAACCTGTCTAAGTCCATGAGGTTTCTTTTGATTCGTATCCACATAACACGTGCACATGTTATGTAATGTTTCTAGGCTCAATTAGAAAGCCCTTTATTTATTGTGCCACACTTATTGTATCTTTTACATGGCGTTGTTTGTTTTGGGGTGAGGCTGGGACTCGAACCCAATTCCCTGATTCACAGTCAGATGCCTTAACCATTAGACGAACCTCACAGTATATGGCAGGGGAGGGTGGATTTGAACCACCGAATGACGGCTTCAAAGGCCGTTGCCTTAACCTGGCTTGGCTACTCCCCTATTTGGCGATGTTTTTGTTCTCGTAGTGCAACAGCGATTTCTTCTACGGTGGGTTGGTGTACCGCCACCAAACGTCCCACAAGTGCGGTAGGTAGTGCTACTCTCGTGATAGTAACACTGTCTAACTTTTATACCTACATTGAGTAGGCGGTGTTAGACCACCCCTAATTTTTAACACCTTATTTATTCAAGGAGGTTTTAGTTACCTTTAAGCGTAATTTGTTTGCGTCTCGGCTCACGTATCTCCTTCTGATTTCTTCGAGTTAAATTGTCTCAAACTCAGTTCCAGTTTAACGACTTGCCTTGGTCTCACATATAGTATACCATTTTTAAACTTGTTTGTTAATACTAATGTGTAATAAAGTTTATTTGTTTTTCTTTTTGTTTACTTTCTTAACAATCGCTTTCACAACAAATGCTCCTGTAACAATACCTAAGAATGTTAAACCAGCAATGTCGTCTTTATATTTCTTTGGGTTCTTACCACTTAAGAAGCCTCCCATAATATCACCCCCTAATATTGTTTGGTAAGGACAGAGAGAATCGAACTCTCGACTGTGGTTTTGGAGACCACCATTTTACCACTAAACTATGCCCTTGATGTTTGGTAGTCCGTACGGGACTCGAACCCGTGTACATACTACCTTCAAATATAATTTCTACATGTTTAGTTCTTTGTTATAATTCGTTAATTAATAGTTAAAGAACAATCTATTAACAACTAGTCCTTCTTTTTTTCTTTCATATCATTAAGACTGTACAATATAAATATAACTTACTTGATCTTACCAAAATAGTGTCGTAAGTTACACTAAATTGGTTTTCCGGCCTATTCTTAGGCGAAAGCTAAAATATTTGTGTTTGCGTTTATTTAAAAACCTCTGCCTTTTTAGTTGAGCAACCAACACATGCTTATATATTTAACTAATATTATGGCGATACCTAAAACATCCCCAATTTAAAACAAGCCATTAATAGATTATTAATCATGTCCAAATTAATTGGATGACTTGTTATTCTTTTATTTTTTCTTACTTCCATCGATGAATCCTTGAACATAACCTTCGTTAAAATTCATTGCTGCATTAATGGTTTCTTTTCCTTGAACATAATTTAATGTTGCTTTTGTATATTCGTTTAATTCTTTAAACCTTTTTTTAATAGAATCAAAACTAATAGGATAACCATCGATAACCTCCCAACATACATTAACTCTTTGTGAGTTTGCGTATTCTTCATCGTGTGTATGTCCATGTATATTAATATATGGCATCTTTGTAGATAGGTATTTAATTGGCTCGTGTGATATAATGTACCAATCTTCTAATATAATTGGAAATTGACTAACCATATCGAAACCTAAGTTATTATACCAATGTGGTTTTTTTCTGCGATCGTGATTTCCTAATACTAATCTTATTTTACCGTTTAGTTTGTTTACTAATCTTTTTACTTCTTCTTGATCACCGAAACTAAAATCACCTACGTGATAAACTATATCATTTGGTCCTACTGTTTCATTCCATCTTTTGATTATTTCTTTTTCCATTGATTCAATATCTTTTGGTTCGAAATATTTTGTTCTGGATGTGTATTCGATTATGTTTTTGTGATTGAAGTGTGTATCGCCTATGAAAAATATTTTACTCATTTGAATCAACTCCTTATTTTTTTTTTGTTTTATATATTTGTTTCTCCTTTGTTTTAATTAAGATGGAGGGTGAAGGATTCGAACCTTTAAAATCTTGATTTTGAGTCAAGCATGTATGCCGTTCCATCACTTGCC
>CAYYEN010000168.1:0-6453 GCA_964470795.1 uncultured Spirochaetaceae bacterium
CTCTGCCGCATCCGTGCGAGGCACACCTGGGCGGAGAGGGCCGGGAGGGTGTATCAGGGGCTCGCATCAATACGTCGGGGAGACCGAGCCTTTTCGCACCCGTAAGGCCGGGCATAAAGAGCGATCTTTGAGTATCCTCATTCCCTTGCTTTCCTGCCTTTTGTTACAGCGCCCGCATTGGTTCTCTTCGATTAATGTTACAACACTCTGGGATGGGTAGAAGCGAGATTACCGGACCTGTACTGGTCCCTAAATGGTTCAGGGACGGCTTGAAGATCTGGTAGGGATAGGTGTAACAATCTCCCCTGTTGCTCTGCCCAATCCGTGGCATTCGTGGATTGCCGTATCATAGACCCGGAGGATATCTCCGGCTACATTCTCCCATGAAAATTTCTCCGCGAACTGCAGGATCTCCTCGCGGTCCCAGTCCATCTGCAACCCCATACGGATCTTTTCTGCGAGTTCCTCCTCATTTTCTGGCTGGCAGAATAACCCAAGTTTATCGGAGGCGATGATCTCCCTGCTTCCGGGGGTATTCGTTGCAATGACGGGCTTTCCGCAGGCCATGGCTTCGATCTGGACAATCCCGAAACTCTCGTTCAAACTCGGGAGAACAAACAGGTCGCATGCGTTCATCCAGAGTGGGATCTCGGTGTGGGGTTTGTTGCCCGCCAGCATCACGTGGTCAAAGAGGCCTTCATCGATGATCTGCTGTTCCAATGCTGCTTTTTGTGGCCCATTGCCGACGATGATGCAGAGCAAGTCTGGATGCTCTGAAATGATGCTTTTAATTGCCGAGAGGAGGTAACGGTGGCCTTTAATAATTTCCAGGTTCCCGACGGAGAGAACGATACGCCGATCCTCCGGCAGTCCAAGCGCTCTTCTACAGGCCGTCCGGTCTATTGGACGGAAGATTGTAGAGAATCCGTTTGGGACTCGATACACATTCACGTTGTAGTTCTGCAACGTGGATACGTCGTAGGTGTTTGCCCTCAGCAGTGCATCTGCGTTCAGCCAGGCCTTCTGAACCAGGGGGTGGTTCATGTTGTCCTCTTCAGACAGCCATGCCGGGTCCTCGTGGATCGTCGTGATGACCGGGATCTTCAGTTTTTCCTTCAGCATCACGCCGATATAGGCCGACGGCCACGTGAAATGGGCGTGGATAAGGTCGAACTTCTTTCCGAGCTTCCTGAGCAGCCGCTCCACGACATATGGCCGCGTGTCGAAGGATAGTTTTGCCCGGTTCGTGATACCCGGGAGATGGAGGCATCTCGGGAGGAAGAGGCAACGAGGGTAGTATACCGAGACATTATCATACTGGTAGTCTTTACATAATCTGTCGTTTGGTATGAGTTTTCCTGAAAAGAGGACGGGCGCCACAACGACAATCTCAGAGAAATGAGATCGCACTGTATCGACGAAATTCTTTATGAAGATCCCACCGACATATGTGTCGGTCGAATCTGGAAAATCTGGCGTGATTATCAACAGATTGCTCTTCATTCTCTTCTATCCATAGTTGCCAAAAACTCACCGATCTTTCGTATACGAGTACCTGATCATTGATCTCCGTGAGTTATCTATTTAGTTATTGTAAAATATCTTTTGATCAGATCTTTGAAGGAGTAACTAAGGTATTGCGTTATCAACGCGTCCTGCTACCCGCCTTGGCCCCTGATTACGCTTACATGGCTTCTTTTTCCTACCGGATCAACGATGCTTATCAAACGTTATCCTGATCAGGAAGATACTCCTCCGGCTGGACGAATACTTCGCGCATTGTTATGTCTGGTTTGGTGAACGTTCTGAAAACTGTTCATGACCCGCATTTCTGGGCGACGTCTATCTGAATTGAATCGGCGTGAGCCCGGCCAATTGGTAGGGTGTCTTCATCCTGCTTTGTGTCGACGCTATCGTTCGGAGTTTGGGGTGCGGTCACTCCTACCGTGCCAGAACCAGCAGGGAGTATCCACCGAATATCCTCACGGCCAGGTCTTTATGAAGGGCAAAACAGATTCGCCGCGGTATACGCAGAAGATCATCCTTCCATCCGTGTCCTCGTGAAATCAGATACCCGGGTGTGTAACGGGCATCAAGAACGTCATAGCCAAGTTCATCGAATGCCTGTAAGAGCAGATCTTTGGTGAAGTAATGTAAATGCCCGCTATTCTGTCGTTGTTTCCGTAAAAAGCCAGAATCAAGTAATGAAAGCACGAAGAGTTCCAGAGGGATATGGAATACCTTATATGCTGCCTTATCTTTGACTGCTCGCATGAACCCGAGATAGTCCTCAACATGCTCTATCACGTCTATGGCAAGGAGGAGATCCCAATTGATGTCGGGTTCCTGGAGGAGATCGCCCTGGAAAAAATGCAATTTTGCATTCGACTTCGGGTTGCAGATCTCGATCGCCTGAGGCGAGATCTCGTAGCCTGAGAAAGCGCAGCTTTCGTCCATCGACCTCTGCAGGCTGACCAAGATCTCCCCCGCTCCACACCCAACTTCACCGATAGTGTATGGATGGATGTTATGCTCCTGAAGCATTCTCAGGATCTGTTCGGCTTTCCAGGGTGAATCCTCAACGTCCCATGTGGGGTTCTTCCGAAGGTATTCGCCGTTCTGGTACATGTCGCTGTAATTCATCCGTCACCTGATGCAGTGTGCACCTAAAAGGTTGGTAAATCTTTCTTTGATGACTCTATCATCGAAATCTTCCTTTGCGCGGGCATATGCCGCCATGCCTAGACTCTGCTGAAGGTTTTGATCGCTGACCAACCTCTCGATTCCTTTTGCAAGCTCAACGGGATCGTTTTCAGAGACCACCAGGCCGCAGGAGTGCTGATTGAAATACCATGAGACGAAAGAGTCCGCAGGAGCATGCACCAGTACGGGGCGTTTTGCGGCAAGGAGTTCACCGATCTTCCCGGGTGATGCGGTTTTCACGATCTCCGGATACGGTGAGTTGAACGCGAGTGGAAGGAATAAAATATCCGCTCTTTGTTGAATCTCAGGCATCATGAAGATCGGTTGGTTTTTATGGTACGTAACATACTCTCCGGAGATGTTATTTGCTCTCAACCTGGATTCCGATTGCGGTGTATAGATATGAAGACGAACTTCCGGCCGGTCCAGAGTATGTAAAGCCTGGATCAAATTCTGGAAGGCGTCATAATGCGCTTCATAGATTGCCCCGGTATAGAGTATTGTGATCTCTTTCTCGTTGTTGGCTCTATTGTGCTCCGGATTCGCTTGATACCGTGAGAGTTCACAGGGGTTGTGCAGGACCGTCGCCTCAACATCGTATGTCCGGCGGTACTCCCGACGGAGAAACTCATTTGGGACGATAATTTCTGCCGCTCCCAGAATGAGCTGCTCTTCATGCTTTCGCGCAAACGCATGCAGGAGAGGAGGCATCCATTGATGGGAGTAATGGTCGAATGCATACAGGATATAAGGGATATCGAGTGACTTGCTTACCTGGTATGCTGCAGGGGGATCAAAGAGGTCTCCGGTACAGGCAATGACGGCCTCAGATCGTTCCTGACGGATTATCCTTCTCAACTGATGGATCCGTACCTTCAAGAGCGCGCTGAGGACACCTGTACTGCGTGCTGTTGACGCAAACCTGAGTATTCCACGGATTACCTGATAATCAGGATTGATGTAGTGGTACGTGCCGGGCAGGTGAGATGACCCATTTCCCTGACTCCCATAGAGATGGAAGTTCTTCTGCGTGATCAGACTGTATTGATCGGGTTTGAGATCCTTCAATAGATGATACAGCACCAGTGACTGTCCTGACTGGGATGGGGGCAATCCAAGAGAGACGAGAGCGAATTTCATGAGGACCGGCACATCCCATGTGAGGGTGATTTCATCTCTTTCGTTCCGGGCTGTACCCCACCATGACCTTCACTATCGTGTCGCTGACCCTGCCTGCCATGTACTCATCCGGGACCTTCCAGTCCGGGTCTCGGGAGAGCACACATTCGACTGCACACACAATTGTGTCATGGTCGACTCCGCTCAGGACATTACTGCCGCACTCGATCGTTTCCGGTCGTTCAGTCACGTCACGGAGGGTTACGTTGGGAACATGGAAGATGCAACACTCTTCTTGAACGGTGCCGCTATCGCTCAAGACGCAACGGGCGTTCTGCTCGAGCTGGATGAAATCGAAGAGGCCAAACGGAGCGTGGAACTGTATGCCGGGAGAGATCCGCTCCAGTAGCCCGAACCGTCTCATGGCGTCCCGTGTACGAGGGTGAAGACTACAGATGAGGGGTACTCCATAGGTCCGGTTGAGACTTTCCATCGCTGCCATCAATGCACGAAGGCGTGATTCGATATCGACATTTTCGGCACGGTGCATGGTGACAAGGAAGTATCGACCGGACTCTAAATTCAATCGCTCAAGAACGTTGGAACTCTCAATAGAACTTCGATAATGCTCTAACACTTCGTTGATCGGGTTTCCTGTCACGTAGATACGCTCACCTGCAATACCCTCACGGAGAAGGTTTGCCCGGCTCCGTTCGGTATACGGCAACAGAACGTCACTGGAGTGATCAATGATCCGCCGATTAACTTCTTCAGGAACCCGATCGTCGTAGCATCGGTTCCCCGCTTCCATATGGTAGACGGGAATTCCCATTCGTTTCGCGACGATTGCCGAAAGGCTGCTGTTTGTGTCGCCGAGAATAAGTAGTCGGTCCGGTTGCTCGGATCTCATGATCTCTTCGGAAGTGTGGATTATCTGGCCGATCTGGTCGCCGAATGATCTCCCCTGGACACCCAGGAAGTGATCCGGCGCCCTGATCCCGAGTTCATCAAAGAAGATCTCGCTCAGATTTGGATCGTAATTCTGCCCGGTGTGCACCAGTACATGCTCACAAAGCCGATCCAGCTTCGGGATAATCCGGCTCAGCCGGATGATCTCGGGCCTGGTACCCAAGATAGTCATTATCTTCATCTGAGTAACTCACCTTCGTGCGTCTCCAGATCCTCAAGGAGGAGCCCATGTCGGTGCAACTCTCTGTGCAGATCTTCTGGCGTCATCACATTGTCGGCAGAACCGTACTCCTTGTCGATAGTCGATCCCGATTCTCCCTCGCTACGAATTTCGGGGAGAATCGGCTGGATAACATAGTAACTGCCACGGGGTATAGTACGATGCGCCTCTTCTTCGGAGACGAGAATCTCGTGGATCTTCTCCCCGGGCCTGATGCCGGTGACGATCATCTCGATAGAACGGTCCCCGATAAGGACGGCAGCAATATCGATCACCTTTGCCGAGGGGACGCGGGGGATATAGGTCTCTCCCCGGTGTGCGTATCGTACCGCCTCGAAGATCGTGTCGACTGCCTGATCGAGGCTGAGCAGGAACCGCGTCATGTCGGTAGTTGTGATCGTGACAGGGCCGCCATTGAGGATCTGGTCGTGGAAGAGCGGGATCACCGATCCGCGAGATGCGAGCACATTGCCGTACCGAACACAGATGAAACGTGTGTTCTGACAATCAAGGTTTGCCTGAATGAATATGCGCTCCTGGATAGCTTTGGTCATGCCCATGACATTGACGGGCTTGCAGGCTTTATCCGTGGAGATGCCGACAACGGTGTCAATGGGGAGGTTCTGTTCCCGTATTGCCCTGATAATATTCTCCGGTCCGGTGATGTTTGTTAAGACGGCTTCAAATGGGAAGTATTCACAGGAAGGAACCTGCTTTAATGCTGCGGTGTTAAAGACGACATCCACGCCTCGAAGAGCCCTGCTTATGCTGTGGAAGTCCCTGACATCGCCGATCCGGAACTCGAGCATGCGCTTGAAGTTGTCGTAGATGACCTCGTCGGTGGCCGTCGTGCGGTTCAGGTACTCCATTCGCATGAAATGCTGTTTCGCTTCATCGCGCGAAAATACGATGATCTTTTTTGGACAACCCATCTCGCCGGAAAGCAACCGCTTTATCAGGACCTTGCCGAGCGATCCCGTTCCCCCGGTGACCAGTATTGTCTTGTCGGTTAGCATTTTTTCGCCCTCATTGCTGCATATGGTGTCGAATCTTGATGCATCTGTTCGATCATTGTTTGCCAGGAGGGGATTATAATATTCGTATTCTTTCGTAGCTTGTTTCCATTCAAACTTCGATCTATTACGACTGAATTATCCGGCTGGATCTCTATGCTAAGATTATAGACTGTTTTGACCAGCGTGAGCAAGTCGTATTTGCTGATCGGCTCAGCTGCGACGTGCCAGACTCCGCGCATCTCCGGATAATCAGTGATGATGGTAGCGATAACATCGGAAAGGGCATTCGTCGTCAGGCCACTGAAGATTGCGTTTGTATAGCCGCTGACTGTTCTTCCCTCCTGGCCCAGGAACCACTCGATCAGACCGTGGTTGGTACCAAGCTCGCGGCCGATGATGGAGGTTCTTAGAGTGAGAGCGTTTTCG
>CAYYEN010000169.1:0-6404 GCA_964470795.1 uncultured Spirochaetaceae bacterium
ACCTCACTTTATAACACAGCCATTTCCCTATGTTATCTTGTATTATACTACAAAATAAACAGATTTATATATATTACTATCTTTTAATTTAAGCCTATCCTTCGATTGCATAGTGATATCTTCGCAAGGAAGTTATGTACGCATCAATCGGTTTCGATGTAACTGTCAATAATACTATAGATCTCCTCAGATGATTTTGCTTCAGTAATCTTATCTGACAAATGATGAAAGGTAAGTAAGTATGTTAGCTCACTTAAAGACTTGATATGTGAGAATCCATCGTTTGAAGTTATAACAACAATTATTCTTACGTCATGTTTTGGATCATTAGAAAATGGAATTGGCTCTTGGCTGCACAAGATTGAACATCCAACTCCATAAACCCCATCCTCAGGAAAAGCATGAGGGAATGCTATGCCTGGTGCAATAATAATATACGGTCCCCAAGTAACTATAGATTCGATCATAGCATCTACATAGTTTTCACTAATTAAACCTTTAACTAACAAGGGCTTAGAGGCTAGTTTGATTGCATCCTTCCAGGTTACTTTTTCTTTATTAAAGACTATTGACTCTTTCTCTATAATATCCATCAACCTTATCGGACGCGATGTATAATCACTAGCACTATCAATAGCAAGTATAGATTTCAACTCCTGTTCAAAATCAGAATTAGCTATACCATGAGTTTTGGCTAAAGATAATATTTGGTCAGCAATTTTTATATCTGATAACTGAGCGTTGTCGTTAGCATTCAATAAGTTTAGGATGCTAATTTTTTGCTCCTCGGTAATCTCCTTATCAACAAGAATAAAGTTTTTTGTAGTTGCCTTTAATGGGACTGTTGATAAAATAATATCCGCATTTATGTGTTTGTCATTATATTCCCTTACAGACAACGACTTTTGAATTATCGTACTTCCAGGCAGAAACGACTTAAGCTGATTTTCTATTAATTTTGATCGTGTAATGCCGTGAGGACAAATGACCATAACCGTACTCATTATTGGTTTTTTTTTACGATAAGAGTATCCTCCAAATATAATCGTTAGATACATAATTTCGTTTTCAGGAATAGTTTCTCCTGCAATTTTCTCAAACGATTTTACAGATTCTCGCGTCAAGTTATACTCTCTTTTGTACTTGTTCTTAATATCAATTATTGCAGGATTTATCCATTCTAATTTATATGCTATTCGAAAGAATGCAGGAAAAAGGTGGGCTAGTAAATCATTAAGTAGTTGATTTCTATCCTCTCCGAACGTTTCTCCTGATAACTCTTCATATTTAGATATCATTTCCTCAACCGCTTCTTTCAACTCTAAATTTAGACTGTGGCTCTCTTTAGTTTTGTTTCCACAGATTAGGAAAGTTTCTAAATACTGAGTTTCATAATTGAGTATATTATCATTAGGGAAATTTGACCGTTGACTAAGCAGTTTTTTACTCACCCTACTATATTCGTCACTAATATATTCCGCTTTTTTCATGGGACTAGATGTTAAGTAACATTCGCGTTTTTGACGCAATTCCATGACTAATAAAACAATAGATAGTTTCTCTAACATATCGTCAGTAAAGTGAATATTTAGTTGTCTTTCTATGTTTAAAAAGCAATCTTTGTTTGCTTGAAGTTGTTGTTCGCTAAAGATTGGTGTTTGAAGCGTTTGATTCATAAGGACCAATGTTTTCGTCATTTTAGCACTGAAGCCTTCAAATAGTTTCTTGAGAAAATAGTTTCTTATTCTACACTCATCGCCCACAAAAAAATTGCCACGGTCATTATTGTAAAGTAAGTCAATTCCAAATTCTTCCATATCTCTACGCAACATTTTTATATCACTTAATGCCGTATTCTTAGTAACTAAGTTATAGTCTACAAAAGTGTTAGAAACTATTTTGTCACGATTAAACAGCGTCAAAAAAAGGATCCTTAATTGTCTTTCCTCAAGTGGATAGTAGTCTATGTTTAAATTTGTTTCTCTATCTTTTCTCATTAAGAAATCACGTTGCTTACTTTGAACACTATAACCAGTAGAGGAGGTATAAGTTATTTTATCAATCCCTGCATCCTCTAAGATTTTATTAATAATCGCGATATCATTTTGCAATGTTCTCTTTGATATATTGAACCTATCTATCAATGTTTCTTGAAATACCATTTGATCAGAGTACGCAAATAATTCTATTATTTTCTTTACTCGTTTTTGATACGACATCTTAAACCTCCTTCCCAATAATCCGCACTATACAGTTAAATATCTTACTTTAGTACTTCTGAATAGTTCTCCATTAACTCTGTTATTAAAGCAACACACGTGTCTAAAGTTGTATTTATTAAATATTCCCCTTTTTCTGCGCTCGCCAATGTGGCATCTCCAAGTACTGCAGTATCTGTAAACTCACTCCATGGTGTTGGAGTATAATCTGCTAATTGCTTAATGTTTGGCTTACCTACAATAGCTTTATCCATTTCGACATATTCTGGAGCAAGGTAGAGCATTAAAGAAGTTTCTATTTCACATGCATGGATATACTTGTCATGTGATTTCTCACCCTCCCTGACATTAGATGCTAGTTTTTGTATGTTTGGGTAGAAAAGATAAAGCGTATGAATATCAGTATATTTCGCAACCAACTTTCTTGCTGCATTTTTCATCGCCTCCATATTACCAAGGTGACCACTCACTAAAACAAAAACTTTCATGCCTTGTAAGTAAAGACTTTCACCTATTTCGAAAATTAAATTAATTAAAGTATCATTTGATATGGTAATGCTGCCCGGGAAATCTTTTAAACTCCAAACTTGTCCATAGGGTATTAAAGGTAAAATCAAACCTCCTGTTTTATCACAAATTAATTTAGTATATTTTTCGACTAATATATTATCAGTTTCTAATGGTAAGTGTGCTCCATGTGCTTCTATGGCTCCAAGCGGCAAAAAAATAGGTGTAGTTGATTGTATATGTTCAGAAATAGTTACTGATGTTTGTGTTCCAAATTTCATAGAATAATCCTTCTTTCTATTATAGTTTAAATGAGAAACAGCGTTTTGGATTCTCAACGAAAAATAAATTTATTAATCTCTCACCGTCAAATCCCCTACTATTTGCAATTTCAATGAAAATTGGCACCCATTTTGAGATAATGTATTCAAATCCCAAGCCATAATCATAGTGTTTTAAGTACGTTTTCCTTGCAATGTCACCACTGATTAGTATCTGCTTTTCATATCCTTTTTCAACCAAAGACAAGATAGCATCAATACGTGCGATTTCTGGCGCATATTTAATCTTCCCGATACCATCAAATGATAGGAAAGCTCCTGTTTCTGCAACTTTAGCATGATAGAATGGATCAAGATTTCGGTCCATATGTCCAAACGATACATTTTTTAAATCTACGTTTTCTTCACGAAGAATTTCAATTTGCTCAAGTGCCATTGTACCAAACTCTGTATGAGAGTGTACTGGCGCTTTAGTGATATGATGCGCCCTTGCCACGGCTCTAATTGTTTTTTCCTCTAACGGATGAATAGTATTATATCCTGTGCCAAATTTTACTTGTCCAGCTCTATATGATGTTCCCTCTAAACCGTTTACTACTTCGTTAACAACAAATTCAGTTAACTCTTCTATGGTTGCCTTCTCTATCCACTCCAAAAATGTATCATAATTCCCAACAATTTTCTTAATGTGATCTGGAATTTTTGCTTCCCACAGGAATTTTTTATTGAAACCAGCTGTACCAATAATCTGTATATTAGTAGCATTTGATAGCCTCACCACATCTTCAACACGTCTTCCATAATCGACAGCTGTTGCATCAACTATGGTGTTACCTCCAAGATTCGCAAAATCTTGTACATCCGCTTGGGATTTAACTGGATCATCGAGCAACATATCATCTACTTTTTTCTCTCTCCAATAATCAGGTACACATATGATATGCTCATGTGAGTAGGTAAATCCTAGCTCTTCTGGTGTTATGTCCCCTGTTAGTGTTCTAATAAATGTCATATAAATCTTCCTCTCTTTTTTTTAAAAATCTGCAAATAGCCATTAGACTACTTGCAGATAGTTTATGCTATATTTCTAGTTACCAAATAATAACTTAGCAATAAAGTAAATAATTGGACCTAGTAAGAACATGTCCGTATCGGCTGCCCACATTACCGTGTCGGGAATGGTAGTTCCCGCTAGGAATGTAACCATAAAGTATTGTCCCCATGCGATAATAGTAGTTGTAACAAACCCACCAATAATAGCTCCTCTAATTCCACCGGTTGAATTACCAAAGACTCCCGCTGCTGCACTATGGAAGAAAATAGCAATCATTGTTGGAATAAAGACATATCCAACTGTATTCCCTAATACAAGTAGCCATAAGATTGAAGCTACAAATCCACCTAAGAAACCAAGGACGACAGCATTTGCCGAGTAAGGATATACTACCGGGCAGTCAAGTGCAGGCACTGCCCCTGGTACAACTTTAGTGGCGATACCATTAAATGCAGGTACCATTTCACCAATAAACATTCTTACACCTTGCATTACTACTGCAATACCAGCCGCAAAAGTTAAAGATTGCACGATGGCATAAATGATGAAGTTTTGTCCACCTGTTGATTCCATAAGAGTAATTGCTTCAGGTGTTTTCTTAATCATTAATACAGTTGCACCAATAACAAATAATGTACCCATAGTTAGTGAAGTAACAATATTTGAGTCACGTAAGAATTCTAACTTCTTAGGTAATACGATGCTATTCGCATCATTTTCCTTATTACCAAACCACTTACCAAGCACAGATGCTAAGATAGCCCCTGATGCCGCAGTGTGTCCGAATGCAATATTGTTATTTCCGGTCACTTTACGCATGAATGGTTGAGTTATTGCTGGTTGAAGTGTCCAATACAATCCCATAATCACGGACAAGAATGCAACTAGAGGCCAGAACCCAATGGTGCCGCCAGCTGCTTGAACTGTGACGCCTGTGAAAACCATTGTTGTCCAAAACATCATATGACCTGTTAAGTAAATATACTTAAACTTCGTAAATCTTGCAATTAGTACATTAATTAAAAATCCCAACGTCATAATTAATGTTACTGCGCTACCAAACTGAGCACTAAAAGCTTCTTGACCTATGAAATTTGACAAAACGGTTGTTTGAAGTCCGAAGACTTCTTTCCACATTGGTTCAAAAACGTTTAGGGCTCCTACTATAACACCCGATCCAGCATTAATAATTAAGAATCCGATAATAGCCTTGATCGTACCACTAATTACATCACTACTGTCTTTGTTCTGTAGTAATAAACCAACAGCAACAATAAGACCTAGTAGCATTGCAGGTGTTCCAAAAATATTATTTGCAATCCAAGTAACAATATTCAATACAACATCCATAATTTTTCTCCTTATATCTTTCTATATGTAAATTCTTTTAAATCTCTGATAGTACACTCTTTATTTCTTCACTGTCAAAATAGTTATTAACAATCAACACTTTTGCCGGGTGTTCTCCTAACGTCGCTGCTAATTCACTAGACGTAATAATTAGGTCTGCGTGAGCTGTCTTTGCTGCAGAAACATCCATGTGTTCCACATTAGCTTTAATACCTAGGTCTCTTAATACTGTCTCAATATTCATTTTGAGTATTAAGCTTGTCCCTATTCCAAGACCACATACTGCTAGTATTTTCATATAATCTCCTCTAACATTTCTTTTAAATCTTCATAACGTTCTAGTTGCATCAAATTATCTACATACTCATCATTAGATAGTAATTTTACTAGAGCTTGTATATTCTCTAGGTGCTCATCTGCAGATTTAGATGCTATGGCAAATACAAGACTTACTGGATCATTCTCCTCCTTTCCAAATACCACAGGTTCATCAAGTTTAACTAGAGAGATACTTGATTCAAAAACTCCCTCTTCCGGTTTTGCGTGAGGCATGGCTATATGTGGTGCAATAACAAAATATGGGCCATGTTCTCTATATGATTCCATCATGGCTTCGACGTATATCGAATTTGCATATCCTTTATCAACTAGTAAATTCCCCGCTAACCGTATTGCATCCTCAGGTGATGTGGCATTTTTATTTAATGCTACCAACTCTCTTTCAAGAAATTTCATATAACACTCTACCTCCACTGATTTAAGTATATATGTAACCATACACATAGAGAAGTCCAATTGATTGCGCTCGCACATGAAGTGTAATTATCCTTAAAAGAAGATTTATATGTCATATATCCCAAGTTATATCTACCTTATATCAAGTCACACAAAATTCTAGATTATAGTATGTACTGTAAATATGTAAAAAGTTCTTCCTCTAAATCTATAAAATATATTATGATCTTAAAATATTAAAAAGCTTTCTAATTGATA
>CAYYEN010000170.1:0-6402 GCA_964470795.1 uncultured Spirochaetaceae bacterium
GTGTAATTATTCTTATGTTACTATTGCAAAAACTGAAAACCTAACATTAGAATATAGGCAACGTGAAAAAGATAATAATTCTCTTAGTAATATTTTGTGTAATTACAGTTACTGCGGTATCTGCAGATTCCGCTACCTTTGACACCATGATAAATACTGTAACTCCAGGCTATGGAGAAATAGGTTATGGTTTATTTCCTGTTGCAACTTGCTTTCAATATGATAAGGATAACTTGACTTTAATAAAGGACTATAAACATAAAGCCATTGTTTCTTTAGAGAGTCAGTTTTATCTAGAAAATACCTCGATGGATTATACTTACGCTTATGATACAGGGCGTCCTAAATGGTATTTAACAAAGAAAGAACAAGAGAACTATAAGTATAAAAGTGGGGAATACTTTAATCCAAATGCCTATATAGATTTTTATTTAGCTCAACCTTATGGAACTAACCCAATTTCAAAAGGTGGTTCTTTAGGAACCCTTTATATAGGCCTTAACACTCACTTTTCTTTAGGCTTAGAATCTTTAGGTACCTCCTCTACCGGTAAAGGTTTCCTCTTTGTAGATGATAAAGGAAATACAGTAACACCTTTTGATTCTTATGTTTCAGCTTTTCCTTGGTTGTCTGGAAAACGTCAAGTTTTAACTAACTATCTTTATTTAGAGAGCTCCTTCAATTTTAATGAGAGCACAGGAAGGGATGCTTATGATGGTGCGTATGCAAGTGTAAGTTTTGAGTTTGGTCCAAGCTGGCTAGCTAATACAAATAGTAGTGGTGTGATGTCAAATTACTGGCGCGCTTCAGCTTATCTAGAAGAAAAGATAACGCTTTTTAATATTAGGCAAGATAATGACTGGAACTGGTTTACAGGCTACTTTGGCCATAGTAACAGTTTTTCCTATACAGGAGGGGATATAATACCTCAGTATAAGATAACAAGTGATAGACTTAGAGCTTATGTATCAGATCGTATCTGGTTGCATTTTGCATTTCCACAATTCTTAGTACCTGACTGTTACTCCTATATGGAATTCAGTTTGTATAATACCTATTATTTTGGCCATGTAGTAAATGAAGTAGACCAAAGTACTTTTGCTGGAGAGTATGCAAGCTATTTTTCAGCTTATTATCATCTAAGATTATTTGGATTTGTTAAATTTGAATATGATCTTAGTTATAATTTCTTTAGAGGAATTTGGCCATCTTTTTCAAGTTGGAATAATAAAGCAACTCTTACCTTTAGCGTGACCTTGTGAGGAATAGCATGAGAAAAAAACTTTTAATCATTATTTTACTATTTATAACCTTTAATCTTTCTGCTATTGGCTTTGGCTTTCATATTCTAGAAGTAAAAACTATGCCAGATTTCGGCGCAAACACCTTTCCAACCTCTTTATTTTATCAATTTAATTTTCCAATGCCTGACTTTTTAGCTGGAAATACCACGTTATTAACTTTCCGCTTAGATAACGGAATGGAAGAGCGACTTTTAAAACAGAACCCGGACGATGGTAGAATTATTGATAATGATGCTACTCTAAAAGAAGGGTTTGCTAATCAAGAGGCACGAAAATATACCACACATTATGATGAATTTTTATTAATCTACGAGCAAGGTTTCTTTGGTCAAGATTTAGTAAAATTCCATTTCTCTTTTGGTGGACGTTTTGAACTCTCTTTTGAACGCCTCTTTTGGATGTTCGATAATAAAAATACTGAAGGGTTGTTTTATAAGAGCCCAGATAAGCCACGATATCCTTCATCTTCTTGGGCGGGTGCACCAGAACTTGCGGGAAATAGAAATATTTTTCAAACCTTTTTAAACTTTGGTCTTTCCTTCAACTATTTAAAAGATGAAGAGACAGTTAAGAATGGAATTAGCCTAGATTCAATGTTACGTTTGAGCCCCATCTGGATGCCGTTAACCGATAAAACTGCAGATTTTATCTCGCTTTATAATGTTCTAAAAATTAATTATACCCCAATAGCGGTTTATCAGAAGGGAAACCATAAAGAATATACCAACTTTTCTCTCGTGCTCGGAAATGATTTATCCTATCGTTGGATTATGGGTGAAAAAGTTCCTTATTACATTCAAGGTGGCGTAATAACAGGAGCCTATGTACCTAATACAAGCTCTATTATTACAAATAGAACCTATGTATCGATTTATGGACCACAGATTGCCGCAAAAGATTGTTATCCTGTTGTAACCGGCTTCCATGAACTGGGTTATAGCTTTGGTGATATTTTAAATATGAACAGTAAAAATTCTTTTACTGCTTATGCAGGAACAATAGGCTTTAGAGCAGAATTTAATATTTATAATATATGTAGATTGTATTATCAGATGGGGTATGTTTATAAGACTGCCTTTAGCGATGAGACAAAAGTAATCACCAGTTTTGGTTTTACTTTGGGGGTGTAAGATGAAAAAGATAATATTAACACTAGGAATATTACTTATAGCTTTTTCAGCTTTTGCAGCCCCTTTTGTAACCGTTAAAGGTGCTTACGCTTATTCTGTTGATACTAATATTGCCTCAACTCCTCTTGTTAAGAGTGGTGATAATAACTATTTACAATATCGAACAGATAATCCTTATTTATCACGTTTAAACAATGGACTTCGTCTAGCAAGTGAAATGTATTTTTCCCCAAAAGGACGTTTTGGTCTATCGTTTGCCTTCGATATGGGAAAAGCGTATAACGCAACAGAATATGTACCTTCAAGTACCGATTCCTCAAAAGATTGGAACTATGTAGAGTCTGATGCGTTAGAGAGACAAAAGCTTTCATTCTTCTTTAGTGGTGGAGTTTCTTTTAGAGCTGTATTAAATCACTTTGATCTAGGTGTTAACTTAAGAGCTTCTTTAGGTTCTTATGATAGCTTTGATGGAAATATAATTTTGGGTTTAGTAACTGAGGCTTTTGTTAACTACTTTATTACTGATAATCTCTTTCTTTCCTCAAGTTTTACACTAGATACTCATTTTATGTATTTTTACCTAGATAATCCTAATAACTATTATTTGAAAAACTACTTGATGATGAATATTAGTGGAAGCATAGGCTTCGGCTATAGTTTTGGTGCGAGAGGAAATAAATGAGACGAAAGCTAATTGTTCTTGTAATTTTATCAGTTATAATTATTCCCTTAGCTGCTGCTGAGTTTAGAGGTGGTGCTATTGCGCTTGTTGATCGAGGGTATCTCTCAGATAATGCTAAAGCTAAGTTGAGTGATATTGCAGCCTATAAAGAAGGCTCCTATTTAAACATAATTGGACCACAACTTGAATTTGCTTACAGCCCTTTATCGAATGAGAATTTAGCTTTTGGAATTAAAGCCTTGGGCAGTTATGGCTTTGTAACTGGAATAAATGGCAAGCCTTATTTATCACGAAACAACGACTTTAGAGCAACTGCTGAAATTGGACTTACCTTTTCTTATAACTTTATGAAAACCACTGGTTTTTTCTTAGATGCAGGCTTCAATTATGACTGGTATAGAATTGCAACAACTAATCTTGAAAATGATAAAAAACCTGTTTCTTATGAGACTTTCAATGAATATGGAATAAAGGGAACTTTGGGAATAATAACTAGAAACCGTAATTCTTATTATAAGTTTGGTATTAGTTACGGGCAGAATCTTTCTAGCGAGATTAAAGGTTTTTCTTTAGGGATGTTAGTAGCCGGTGGCTTTATTTTTTGAAGTATTTGCAAATAAATACTTAATAACTTACAGATAACTAAAATTTGATAGGTAAAATTGCTTAATAATTCACTTTAAAGTTCATAAAAATGAGGTATAATAACTTTGAGGTATTATAATGAGTCAAATTTTATTAAAGAACTGTCAAGCAGTATTTTTATCAAAAGAAAAAGGATGTATTTATGGTGCTGATATTAGAATCAGCAAAAACACTGTTGAGGAGATTGGTAATAATTTAGTCGCTAAAGTAGGGGAAAGAGTTATTGATGCATCTAAATGCGTTGTGCTCCCAGGTTTTGTAAACACACACCACCACTTTTATCAGACGCTAACACGTAACTTACCAGCAGCTCAAAATTCAGAACTTTTTGATTGGTTAGTCTATTTATATGATATTTGGAAGAATATCGATACAGAAGCAATTTACTATTCTTCTCTCTTAGCAATGGGAGATTTGTTAAAAACAGGATGTACTCTTTCAACTGACCACCACTATCTTTATCCAAAGGCAATTGATGGCGATATCATGGCAACTCAATTTATGGCGGCAGATTTACTCGGTATGAGATTCTCTCCGACCCGTGGAAGTATGTCACTTTCTAGAAAGGATGGAGGACTTCCTCCTGATACTGTTGTTCAAGATGAAGATGCTATCTTAGCAGACAGTGAACGTTGTATTAAACAATTCCATGATCCTTCCTTGTTCTCAATGAGAAAGATTGCGTTAGCACCATGTTCTCCTTTTAGTGTAACAAAGAGTTGCATGAGAGATTCCGCTCGCTTAGCTCGTAAATATGGAGTCAGACTTCATACTCACCTTTGTGAAACCAAGGACGAAGAAAATACTTGTAGAAAGATGTATGGCATTCGCCCAGTTGAACTGATGAGGGAATGTGAGCTCATAGGCTCCGATGTCTTCTATGCTCATGGAATTTGGTTCAATGATGAAGAACTTAAAATCTTAAAAGAAACAGGTTCCCATATTGCGCACTGTCCAGTTAGTAACATGCGACTTGGTAGTGGAATTTGTAGAGTTAGAGAAATGCTTGATATGGGTATTAACGTATCTTTAGCAGTGGATGGCTCTGCTTCTAACGATAGCTCAGATTATCTATCTGAAGTTAGATATGCACTCATGCTCCAAAGAGTTAAATATGGTGCGGGTGCTCTCACCGTTCCTGAAGTTTTAACCATGGCAACGGTTAATGGTGCAAAAGCTTTGAACTTTGAACAGATTGGAAAGATTGAAAAGGGTTGGGCTGCAGATTTAGCACTCTTTGATATCTCAACCTTTGATTACGCAGGCGGACAATCTGATCCTGTCGCTTCTTTAATCTTTTGTGGTAATAATCATAATGCTAAATATACCATTGTTAATGGTCGCGTTGTGGTAGATGATGGTCGCCTTGTAGGTATCGATGAAGAACTACTTGCACAAAAAGGCAGAGAAGTTAGTAATAAGCTTTATAAGAAAGCTGGAATTATCTAATAAGTTAGGAAAAAAAATAAAGCTGTTGGATTCCAACAGCTTTAAATATGCCGAGCTTGTTTTAATTAGTTTCTCTGAAAGTGAGGTTTTTCTGTTCTAGGAAGAGCTTCGTTAATACGTAGTGCTCTACCATCTAGTTCCTTACCATTTAAAGCAGTGATAGCTGCTGTTGCTGCATCATCGTCGCTCATTTCAACGAATCCATAACCTTGAGATCTGTTTGTTTCACGATCTTTAACAATTTTAACTCTAACTACTTCACCATATTGAGTAAAGAAATCTTTGAGTCCATCTTCAGTGGTTTTGAAACTGATGTTTCCCACATAAATATTTTTAGCCATAAAAAACCTCCACAGGTCACCCTGTATAATAAGTGCTTTTTGCAAGATTCCTGTGTGTCACCAATAATTAGGCTCAGCATATTTTTGTCGACCATGAGAAGTACACTGCAAATTGCATACCTAAACGGTACCACGAAGGTTTTCATTTCGTCAATTGGAATTACTTGTATCTTTGTTAAAAAAACGCAACAATAGGGCATGAATAGCGAAATTAGTATATTAATTTTATCCATTTTCTTTATATTTGCAGTTATTGCCACTGGCTTGCTGTTATATAAGAAAAAATTAATCAACACAGAAGGTGCAAGAAAGTTCATACACATAGGTGTTTCTAACTGGATATTCTTCTGGTACTTTGGATTATTTGGTCTTTTTTATTCGATAATAGGACCTCTTTTTTTCATTGGTGCAAACATCCTTTTTATCTTTACTCCTTTGCGTTCGCTTCTTGGTTTGAATAATGTAAAGCGAGATATGGGACTAGTTTATTTTCCAATTGCATTATCGCTACTAGTTTTTTTAAGTTACAAAGGAATAGTGCCAAGAGAAATTACTCTTTGTTCTATTTTAGCAATGGGCTATGGTGATGGACTAGCCGCTTTTCTTGGTCAAAAATGGGGTAAGCATCAATACAAGATATTTGGTAACAAAAAGTCTCTTGAAGGCTCGTTAGTGATGCTTTTAATGCTAATATTTATCTGCTTCCTTTTCCTTGATTTACCATTTTATAAAGTACTTCTCCTTGCCTTTATTCCAACTTTCTTAGAAGCGTTTGTAGGACTTGGACTCGATAACCTAGCAGTTCCTCTTTCCTTTGCTTTATTAGGGACTCTTTTATGACCTATATCGAT
>CAYYEN010000171.1:0-6381 GCA_964470795.1 uncultured Spirochaetaceae bacterium
AGCTACTCAAAACCCCATTGAACAGGAAGGAACATATCCATTACCCGAGGCTCAACTCGATAGATTCTTAATGAAAATTTCCATGGGGTATCCTACAAAAACTGAAGAAATAGATGTTCTTTATCGTTATCAAAAGAATAATCCCCTTGAGGATTTAGATAGTGTTGTAACCTTGAATGAGCTTAATGAGCTTCAACAAAAGGTAAAAGAAGTAAAGGTTGACAATTTCCTCTTGTCAGCACTTTTCTTACCAATTATTCTCTAAAAAACTTCATAGAAGTCATTCCGCCTTCCTTTGCTATTCTCAATTATATTCAGTTCTCTTAAATACTTTTCATCAATTGTAAACTCTTGCTCTTTAGAAAAATTTACATTCTAGCTCAACAAGTTATTGAAATAACTTAGCTTTCATTACTTGTGCTACATTTTATACAACTTAGGGATTTTATTGCGTTTTTCGATACAAACAAAGAGCTACCTTATTAGATAGTCCTCAGTTGAAATATTGCTTGATCAATTTGCATTTAGTACATAAAGCATCAAACCTTCACTATCGTAGTAAAGATAGAAAGCGGTAGTATCTTTGTAGGCGAAAAAGAACATATCTTTTTTAGCACTAAGCGCTAAGAGTTCTTCATATTTTACATTTGCAATAAGACTACTGTTTTTTGTATCAACTGTTGAAGAATAACCAAAATCATAAGCAAGGATAGAAATATCACTAGCTATTTGCTCAATGTCACTACCGATGTAGTAAAAATTCATGATACCGCTATCATTAACAACATAGAGACACTCCTCTTTACTAGAAATAGACTTAAGCAGATTAGTTGGTAGATTTAAACCTTTAAGTTCCATTGCAGAAGGAACTCCTGCTTTAAGCCCCATTGTTAACTTAGGAATTGGAGCGCCTTCAGCCCTCTCGCCACTAGGAATCTTGGCAATTAAGCTATCTGCAATTTTATTAGATGCCTCATAAGCTTTATCGTATAAGACATTATCTAGCGCATTTGTAGCAGCTCTAGAAATCGACTCACAGCTGATCAATAACAGCAACAATACAAATAGACATAAAATTAGTTTTTTCATTTAAGTACACCCCTTTTTCAATTTCTAATTTAAATTAGCATGGAAAATTAGGGGTGTAATCATCTAAAGGATGACAATTTTGGGTGATTTTTCGGGTGATTTTAATTTATTTATCGATAATTTGGTTTTTACCTTGTTGCTTAGCTTTATATAAGAGCTTATCAACTTTATTAATCACACTAGCATAATCTTGACTCATGGTATCAACCGCATAGCCCCCAGAGAGTGCAATTTCACTATTTAATTTATATTTCCAGGTTATATCAACCTCTGGTGTGATGATTAAGAACTCATCTCCTCCAAAGCGATATACGCAGTCGATGGAAAAGATATCGAATAATAAGAAAGCAACCTTCTTAAGGACTTCATCGCCACCAAGGTGTCCACTTTTATCATTAAGCGTTTTAAAGTTATCGATATCTAACAAGATTATTAAAACTTCTTTACCAACAAGTTTTAAACAATCCTCATCCAAGCCTTTACGATTTTTTGCCTTTGTTAAATAGTCGTGATGAGAAAAATGTTCTAATTCTTTATTAGCTTTTTTACAGTTAACATAAAAGGTTGTTTTAGTATAAGCATTGATAAAAGCGAGGATAAAGAATACCGAAACATTGAGCACAAAGCCCATTCCTATCCAATCAAAATATTCAAGTAGAAAGAGTGTTAAGCCACAAACAAAAGTCAGGGTACAAAAAATAAAGATAGGGTTGAAGATAAAGCAACCTACCAAGCCTAAAATTATACTTAAGAGCACGGTGATGTGACCACCTCTTAAAAAATCCATAGTAGAGATAGCAAGCCCATACCCTATCATATAGAACATAAAGAACAAGCTCAAAACTGAAATAGTTTTTTTTGTGAGCTTCGAATACTTTAAAACCAGATAAAACAAGAGAGAAAGGACAAAGGTAACGATATAAAGTATTAAGTTAATCTTATATTTTCCATAAGGATTTTTGAATAAAGCAATAAGGGATACAAAAAAGAACGCTTCTAGAATTGCAATTACAAGCGCAGATTTTTGTGCATTTGCTTTGTTATAGTCAAAGAAAGTGCTTTGTGGGACTTTAAGCAACTTTGAAGAAAAGTGACAATTTTTCATTACTTTCTTAAATCCTTACATTTTGTAGTTCCAAGTTTTTGTTTAATAAAACTCCAAACTTCCTCTTCCTTTCCGTCCATATTAGCAAGAGGCAGTAAAAAAGCTCTATCCTTTGTTATAAACAAATAGATGCAATCTTTATTAAAGAAAGCAGAATGGCATTTTCCCCACTCATATGAGGCAGTTTCTTTTTCATTACTTACTTTGATCATTGTAGCTAACTCAACTGAATAGACAAGGCGGGGAGTATCTAACTTTTGTGCTTTTACACTCTTTTTCAAAGAAGAGAAAAAGGTCGCAAAATACATTACAGGCATTCCAAGACCAACTGCTAAAAGCACACAACCTAAAAAGACAGCACCATGTACCTTATACATTGCAAAGCTAATTACAGCACAAGCACTTAAGATAAGCGCAAATATTACTGGAGATTTATAAAGCTTTCGTCTTTTTAAGATATCAAAAACGGTAAAATTTCTAAAAAGGTCGCGAGTTAAGTAAGAATGAATTGTCATAATTCTATTTATAACTGTTTTAAGTGGCTTTGTTAAGCTCCTTTTTTCGATATTTATGAACTTTAATTTCAATTATTGCTTACCAAAACGGGAAATGCTATTATAATTAGTTGTCACACCATAAAGGAGTCTTATTTGTTTAAAACTTTTCATACACATATCAAGTTACTTACCAAAATGGCACTCTTTTTAGGCGTATTCGTGTTTACAATTATTTTTCAGTTATCGCTTACCAACTTTCAATCTCAATATGTAATGAATCCAATCAGCGAAAGAACTGGCAATATTCAAAGCATTAGCCAGTTTATCAACTATGTTAGTGCAAGTATGGATGAATTAAATAACTTTCGTTGGGAATATGGTGACTCTAAAGTTCTGATAACCAATTTAAACTCCTACCATTTACAAGCTCTAAAATACTTTAAACAGATAAACAGTGAACTTGAACAAATTGGAAAAGAACAGTACCTACTCTACAATGCCATTGCAAACACAAGCAAAGTCTTTTCCACTTCTCTTAACAACTTAATAGATAACCTTGAACTAGGTAATGTAAAGGAAGCTTCTACTACCTTTTACACTGAGATAAGCCTATATAGTAGATACTTATTAAAATACTCCCAAGAATTATTACAACAAGCAATTCTCGATAACCAAGAAACTTATGTTGACTTAATTGAACTCAATAATCTTTTAAAGAAAATACAAGCTATCACTTTCACCCTTTGTGTAATTTCAGGATTCTTGGTAATAACCTCCATCATTAGACTGCTCAAATTCATTCAAATGATGTCACTTGCTTCTCAAGAAATCAGCAAAGGTAACTTTACGGGCGCAGATATTGAGGACTCAAGAAGCGATGAAATTGGGTACATGGCTAAAGCGTTTAACGAGATGAAACATTCGATGAATGATAAGGTTATATTGCTTGAAGAAAAGAATGCGATGGAAAAAGAGTTATTCGTGAAGGAAAATGAGGCTCTTGGACTTCAAAACTTATTAGAGCGTGAAAAGCTTCAACAACTTAGAAGCCAGATAAATCCCCACTTCTTATTTAACACCCTCAATGTGATAAAGCTTACCTCCCATGAAGAGCAAGCAATAAAGACGGAGGAATTACTAACTTCCTTAAGTAAACTTTATCGCTACATACTTGCAAGCAATGATAAAGATGTTTATTTATCAAGAGAGGTTCAAATTGTCAATGAATTTTATGCCCTTTATAAAGCCCGCTTTGCAGATAAGATGAAGTTAGTGTGGAATATATCCTCACAACTCGATCTTACCGAAACTTTAGTTCCTTCCTTTCTTCTTCAGCCTCTTGTTGAAAACGCCTTTAAACATGGCCTTGGTCCTAAAGAAGCAAATGGCACTATAACTGTAAGGTTAAGTGTAGAAGAGGTAATGCTCAAAGCAGTAATTGAGGATGACGGAGTTGGTATGAGTGAAGAAAGGTTAGAAAACCTTAGATTAAACTTAGTTAATCCACCAACCACTGGCTCTCATATTGGATTATATAATATCGCCGCTCGCTTAAAACTAAGAGATAAACGGTGTACCTTTGAGATAGAAAGCAGACAAGGAATTGGTACTAAAATAAGTATAACTCTTCCTTATATTGCATATACAGATAATTTTGAGGAGGAATAATGCTTAAAATTTTAATCGCCGATGATGAGATGATGGAGCGAGAGATGCTTGCTAAAAACCTTAGTAGTGAATTTGGCAACAAGGTAGAACTTCAAACCGCAGAAAATGGTAGAATTGCAGTAATTATTGCAACTCTTTGGAATGCTGATATCATTCTTATGGATATCGAAATGCCTGGTCTTAATGGAATAGAAGCAGCTAAGCAGATACTTGAGCAACGACCTAACTGTAAAATTATCTTTATTACCGCCTATAGTTTATTCTCTTATGCACATGAGGCTGTTAAGCTTGGTGCTTTTGACTACATTCTTAAACCTGTAGAACTTAATGAAGTTTATAGAGCAATTAAACAAGCCTCTGATCAAATTGAGGCACAACGTCAACTAGAAGCATTAATACCTGAAGTTGAAACCATTAAAGAAGATGATACCTCCCTCGATAAAGCAAACCAGATTATAGCCCGTGTTAAGAAATATCTTCAGCATAACTATATGATGTATGACGTTTCCCTCGATTCAGTTAGTGAGATATTAAAGATTAACTCTTCTTATCTTTCAGTACTCTTTAAAAAGTGTACCGGTGTAAACTTTATCGATTACATCGCAGATTTAAAGATAACAGAGGCTAAAGAACTGTTAAAGGACCCTCTTCGTTCCGCTGCTGAAATTGCAAGTATGGTCGGTTATGAAAGTGCAAGTTATTTTACCCGTGCGTTTAAAAGACGTACTGGCCAAACACCAACAGAATACCGAAAGCTTAATGCCAAGATGGATGATTACCTATGAAAAAGATGTTATTACTTCTTAGTTTAATTATCTTATTAGTTACTAATAGTTGCATAAAGGTAAAAGCTCCTACAACAGAGCCAGATTTAATTTTGCGCTATGCAGATAACCAACCTGAGTATTACCCAACAACCCAAGCGGCTCAATATTTTGCTTCTTTAGTAAAGGAAAGAACTAATGGGCGAATTGAAATTGAAGTGTTTTATAACGGTGTATTAGGAGATGAAAAGAGCGTATTTGAACAGATTAGCTTTGGAGGTGTCGATTTCTCTCGCTTCTCCCTCGGAACACTCTCTGAGTTATTCCCCACCTTTTCTATTTTACAGCTCCCCTACCTTTATAGAGATTCTGAACATATGTGGAGAGTCTTAGATGGAGAAATTGGCACTAAGCTTTTAAACGACACCTCAAAACATTCTGTTTGGGGACTATGCTGGTTAGATGCAGGGGCTAGAAGTTTTTACTCCAACATACCTATTACAAATACTGAAGATTTAAAAGGTAAAACTATTAGAGTTCAAGAATCTGAATTGATGAGCCGTATGATAGAGCTTTTTGGTGCAACTGCAGTTCAAATGTCTTATGATGATGTTTATTCAGCATTAAAACTTGGCATTATTGATGGTGCTGAAAATAACGGACCGAGTTATATATCTAAAGAGCACTATCAAGTAGCACCTTTCGTTTTCTTAGATGAGCACTTTCGCTTACCTGAAATCGTAATGATGAGTGATGTGGCTAAAAACAAGATAGAGAAAATAGATTCTAATTTTATAGCTATTATAAAAGAATGCGCTCAAGAGAGTAGTTTATATGAAAGACAGCTTTGGAAAGAAGCTGAAGCGAAGGCTGATAAAAAAATGATGGAAGTGGGGTGTATCATCACAAAACCAGATACCGAAGAACTGTTTCAACTCAAACAGACCATGAGTCCTATTTACGAAGAGTATGAAGGGGAGCTAAAAGAGCTTATTAACCAGATTTTGGTTCAATAGCACAAATATTCTAAAATATCATTTTTTTTAGATAGTTTTAAACTTTTTTATATCGCCCTTGTGGGATACAAAAACCACTGTTAGGATACCTCATACTGAAATTTAGGCTTATATTAAGCCTCAACTTTTCTCGGAGGAAAAAATGAAAAAACTCTTAGTCTTATTACTTATCGCATTTACAGCTTTCTCTGCATTTGCAAATGGTTCTAATGAAAAAGCTACAGCTCCAACAGCTGCTGCAA
>CAYYEN010000172.1:0-6381 GCA_964470795.1 uncultured Spirochaetaceae bacterium
TGTCTTTTACGTTTTTCCGCAGTGTGAGAGCAAGGAAAAGTATCTTGGAACTATCAGCCTTTACTTTACCGTTTGTAATATCATAAATGTGGCAATAAGAATAATGCTAGGAGCTCTCTCCTTTAGCCTTTTCAGTTACTTTACTGTAGGTTGGCTTGGAGTCTTTGTAGGAGTCTATCTAGCAGGCCTTGTCTTTAAGAGAGTAGATGGTGAAAAACTTAAAACTTTAGTGTATCTGTTTGTCCTCTTGAATGGAATGTATATGATATATACCCATTATTATCCTATATAGTAGTATATAAATATAATTATAGTGTAAAAAAAACGGTAAATAATGCAATTTAGTATTGCATAATCTGCTCTTAAGGTTTTTTAATACTACTTATGAAAGAGAGAGTGGAAGTATTAGAAGAATCCTTATTAGGATACAATTTTGTAACAGAGGAATATCTTGAGCCTACTCAAGATGAGTACTATTATAGAAACTTACAAAACGGGAAAAGTAATGAAGATTATCGTCATCTTACTCAAATGGAAATCGATATTCTTGAAAAGAGGCTAAACACCTCAAATGACTGGTCACAGGTTTTAGTCTCCGACCCCTTCGATCCCTATCTTATCAAGAGTTCCTCTTTTTATGGACTTGTCAGAATCGGTAAAATGGAAAACAAGCTCTTGCGCTTCCATGATTTTGTTGTCAACCAAGGCATAACCAACTCAAGAATTATAAGCTGCGATATTCAAGATTATGTAGCCATCCATGATGTTAAATACCTATCACACTACATAATTAAAGAGTATTCAATTCTTCATCGTATAGGGGAAATGCAAACTACTAACCACGCAAAGTTTGGTATAGGTATTGTAAAAGAAGGCGAAAAAGAAGAGGTTAGAGTCGATATTGCTTTAAGAAACGAAAATATGGGCCGACGTATCTATCCTTTCTTATCCTTAACTTGTGGTGATGCCTACCTCTGGTCTACATATCGCTCAGATAAACTCTTAATGGAAAAACTTGATAGCTTTACAAAAGCAACACTTTCTAACAAACGAGGCTTTTATGGAGTTGTAGAGGAACAGTCTGTTATTAAAGAGTGTTTAATCATCAAAGATGTTAACTTTGGAAAAGGGTGCTATGTAAAGGGCGCTAATAAACTTAAGAACTTAACGATTAAATCTGAGCTTGATCAAAGCACGCAAATTGGAGAAGGAGTAGAACTGGTTAACGGAATTGTTAATACTGGGTGCCATATCTTTTATGGCGTAAAAGCTGTCCGCTTCGTAATACAAGATTGTGCTAATTTAAAGTATGGGGCAAGATTAATAAACTCAGTGCTTGGAGATAACTCCACCATAAGCTGTTGTGAGGTGTTAAACAACTTAGTTTTTCCCTCCCATGAACAACACCATAACAATTCTTTTTTAATCTCCTCTTTAATTATGGGACAATCGAATATGGCGGCTGGGGCTAATATTGGAAGTAATCATAATAGTAGAGCAAGCGATGGAGAGCTAATTGCTGGCCGTGGCTTTTGGCCAGCCTTATCCTCCACCCTTAAGTATGATTGTCGCTTTGCATCTTTTACTCTCATCGCAAAAGGCAATTATCCAAATGAGCTTAACTTAAAACTCCCGTTCTGTCTCTTATCGAGCGATATGAAGGATGATGTTAGAATTGTTATGCCTTCCTACTGGTGGATGTATAACATGTATGCCTTAGAGCGTAACAGTTTAAAAACACTAAAGCGGGATAGGAGAAAGTATTCAAGACAAGTAATTGAAAACAATTACCTTGCCCCTGATACTATCTATGAAATAGTTAAGGCTTGTGACTACTTAAAAGCTGAAGCTTTAAAGAGTGGTAACTTAACTCAAGAAGATGACTTTATTTCTTTACTAAAGGAGCATAAGTTTTTAAAAGTTCTAACAGTTAAAGGAATTGAAAATAAGAAAGAAGTTAAGCTTATTAAGTGGCAGGAAGGACTAATCGCATACTATCAGATGCTCTGCTATTATGCAGTTATTACTTTAATTAATACGCCTTTAACCATTGCTGAGTTAGAGAGGGAAAATTGTAGTCTTCAATACTTTGAAAACTATGGTGGACAGTTACTCTCTGAGGAGCAATCGAGTCTATTAAAGGAGAGTATTAAGAACGGTAGTATAAAGAGCTGGGACGAGATACATCAATATTACAAACAAGTAGAGGGACAATACCAAAAAGAGAAGGGTAAGAATGCAATAGCAGTCCTTCATTATCTTTATAACACCACAAAGCTTAGCAAAGAGAATATTGAGGATTGCTTTACAAAAGCGAAAGTGATAAGGCGCTACATAGAAGAGCAAGTCTTTACCACAAAGATAAAGGATTATGATAACCAATTTAGACTGGTTACCTACAACAGTGAAGAAGAGCGGGATGCTATCTTAGGCTGTGTTGAGGATAACTCCTTTATTGAAGAGTCAAAGCAAATAAGTTTAGACTTTTATGAAAAGCTTTCCAATTATTCTATAATCGTATAAGAGTAAAAAAATAAGGTAATATATAGTCGACCTACATATTACCTTAATTATTAAACGAATATTACTTAGTCTTCATATCCATTAGGATTGTTTTTCTGCCAATTCCAAGAATCATGACACATATCAACTAGATTCTTTTCAGCTTTCCAACCTAACACATTGAGTGCTTTAGAAGCATCAGAATAACAAGTTGCTATGTCTCCAGGGCGTCTTGGGGTGATCTCGTAAGGAATCTTGATATCGTTAGCTTTTTCAAAAGCTTTAACGATGTCGAGAACAGAATAACCAACACCAGTTCCCAGGTTGAAAATTTCTACACCAGAGTGTAAGTGCTTACAAGCTGCAACGTGACCTTTTGCCAAGTCTACAACGTGAATGTAGTCTCTAACACCGGTTCCGTCAGGAGTTGGGTAGTCATTACCAAATACTCTCAATTGTTTAAGCTTACCAGCTGCAACTTGGCAGATGTAAGGCATGAGGTTATTAGGAATACCAACAGGATCTTCACCAATAAGACCAGAGCTATGAGCTCCGATAGGGTTGAAGTAACGAAGTAGGTCTACTGCAGTTTCTGGGTTAGCCTTATTAAAGTCTTGAAGAATTTGTTCAATCATGTATTTAGTCCAACCATACGGGTTAGTACAACCACCGGTAGGCATATCCTCAAGTAGAGGTACTTTCTCAGCAGCTCCATAAACTGTTGCAGAAGAGGAGAAAACTACTTTCTTAACATGATATTTTTTAACAAGTCGAAGAAGGTTTAAAGTGGAGTTAATGTTGTTGTCATAGTATTCAATAGGCTTTTGAACAGACTCGCCAACTGCTTTGTAACCTGCAAAATGGATTACTGCATCAAATTGATTAGCTTGGAAAACTGTTTCGAATTTGTCATAGTCACAGCAGTCAATTTCATAAAAAGGAATCTCTTTTCCACAAATAGATTCAACTCTTTGTAACGCAACTAGTTTACTATTGTAAAGATTGTCTACAATAACAGGTTCCATTCCAGCCTTGATAAGTTCAATGGTTGTATGGGATCCAATGTATCCAGCACCACCGGTTAATAAGATTTTCATAAATTTAATCTCCTTCACGACTATAGTGTAATAGCTCTTGATAAAAATAGTTTATCACTTTTGCTTTTTATTTTATATATTTTGCTAAAAAAACTTGTTAATTTTTAGTAAAGATAAAACGTGATATAAAAGAGAGCGCAATACTGCGAGTGTTTAAACACTTCAAATACGGTTGAAACGCTATATGTTTATCCCACTAATACTCTCAGTTTTACTTTAAACGCATTTAATCACACAAAAGTATGTTGAAATAAAATGATATATTTAAAGTAATTAAATTATTAAACGCACGATTAAACGCTCGCGAGCGATTAAATAAGTTGATTAAACGCTCGCGAGCGATTATAATGTATTTAAAGGAGAAATCTGAGAATGCATTATATACCTGAAAAAGAATCCCTTTGTGTAGAATTTAAAAGCGGCTTAAAGAAGCTTAGTGATACAGATTTGGTTGAAGCAATTCTTGGTATGACTAATACTGATGGAGGAGAACTATATTTAGGAGTTGAGGACAACGGAGAAATAACAGGAGTTCATAATCAACACTCAGATGAAATTGGGGTTGTAGCATTAATAGCAAATAAAACAGTACCGCCTGTTTCTGTTCGTTCTGTTCTAATTGAGGCGGAAAATGCAGCGAATGAAAAGGTTGAGATTTTAAAGATAGAAATTCCAAGGAGTAAGACTATAGTAGCTTCAACCGATGGTAAAATATTAAGAAGGCGTTTAAAACTTGATGGAAGTCCTGAAAATGTTCCTTTATATCCTTTTGAAATAACAACTAGGTTGTCTGAGTTAAGCTTATTAGATTTTTCTGCACAACCTTTACTCGATACATCTTTAAATGATTTAGACCCTAACGAAAGAATTCGTTTAAGAAATATTATAAAAATGCGTAAAGGTGAAAAAACTCTTTTAGAATTATCAGATGAAGAGTTGGATAAAGCCCTGCGATTAATAAAAGAAGTAAATGGGGTCTTGTATCCAACAGTTGTTGGTATGTTATTAATTGGAAAAGAAAATCGCTTACAAGAGATTATGCCAACGGCAAAGACAAGTTTTCAAGTTCTTGAGGGTACTCAAGTAAGAGTTAATGAACAATTTGTAAAACCTCTGTTATCTACCTTTGAAATTTTAGAGAATTACTTAAAAGCTAGAAATCCTGAAAGAGAAATGGAGTATGGATTATTTCAAATTCCAGTACCTGAATTTTCTGAAGAAGCTTTGAGAGAGGCTCTTGTGAATGCTTTTTGCCATAGAGATTATTCAATTTTGCAGATGGTGCGTTTAGCCATTGATGATGATGGTATAACTATAAGTAGTCCTGGGGGTTTTATTGAAGGGGTTAACTTAAATAATCTTCTTACTGTTGAGCCTTATTCTCGCAATCCAGCACTTGCTGATGCTTTTAAAAGAATAGGACTAGCCGAACGCACTGGTAGGGGAATTGACCGTATATTTGAAGGTTCTATAGTATATGGAAGGCCGTTACCTGATTACTCCGAATCGAATGAAAGAGTGGTAAAGTTATTTATTCAAAAGGCGAAACCTGATTTACCTTTTGCTAAAATGATATTAACGGAGGAATCTAAATCAGGAAGAAGGCTCCCTATTAATTCGTTGTTGATTTTGTCTACATTGAGAACGCAAAGAAGAGCTACAGTATTAGAATTGTCAAAGCTTATTCATATCAGCGAACTGAGAACTAAGGCGAATATTGAAAAACTTATTGAATTTGGTTTAGTTGAAGTTTCTAATAAAGGGAAAAGCCGGGTATTTATCTTAAACTCAAAGGTCTATAAAGAACAAAATAATCTAATTGGTTACATAAGACAAACAGAAATTAATCGCTTAAGATATGAAGAACTTGTATTAAAATTAGCAAAACACCAACAGTTCATAACACGAGATAATGTTAAAGAATTGTTAAATATTAACGATGGTCAATCCTACCGGATACTTAAAAATTTAACAGAAAGTCATCAGTTATTATTAGTTGGAAAAGGAAGAAATTCAAAATATCAGATATCTAAAAAATAAAATCCCAAAATAATAACCCCTCCTTTATATAAGCTGGAGGGGTTATTCAATTAAACAGTTTTAGCCAATTCTTTAATAGTTTTTATCAAAGCTGAGAGTAGGTTAGGATTTAGGTTAGGATTTAAAAGCGTAAACTTTAAAAAGGTTTTTTTATCATAAACAGTTTGTCCAATTACAATACCTTTTTTGTGTATTAACGCTCGTCTAACCTTTGCATTACATTCATCACTGCCTTTTACTCTAAAGACTAAAGAGCTTAATACAGGTTTTATTGCAACTTCAAAGTCTTTATCCTCTATTAAGAGAGAGTAAAGATAGTCTGCCATTTCAATATCATGATCTATTATCGCTTTGTATCCAGATTTTCCCCTTGTTAAGAAAGCAAACCAAACTTTAAACGCATCAGCGCGTCTTGTAGTTTGTATACTTTTACCAACTAGGTTAGTGTAACCATCCTCTTCATCTTCTTCTCTGTTTAGATAGTCAGAGTGTAGTTCAAAAGGAGAGAAATCTGATTTATTCCTTACAAGAACACAAGAGCAACTGATAGGGAGTAAGAACATCTTATGAAAATCAATAGTAATGAAATCTGCCTTGTTAACTTCTCCCATTCGCTCTTTGTAGTTAGTACTAACCGCAAGCCCCGAGCCATAAGCGGCATCACAGTGAGTAAAAAGGCCATACTTTTTAGCAATGGAAGAAATAATGGAAACATCATCAATAGAGCCAAAATCTGTAGTTC
>CAYYEN010000173.1:0-913 GCA_964470795.1 uncultured Spirochaetaceae bacterium
AATTCCTTGTCTATTCATTCATGTGTCTATTTTGAGATGAATTTTAATTTTTTTGTTTAATTTTCATAATTCAATTAAGGATTGTATATCGGATATCATCAAAGTTATATAAGAAAAATCCATATTTTTAAAATTTGATGGCATTGTATATCAAATTAATAAAATAGGATTTTTATTTACTTTTTGAATTTGTAAAAATTCATAATAACTATCTACAACTATATAATCTACATTTCTCTCGTTTAAAATTTTTGCTATTTCTTTTATACCATGACCATAAGCATTTGATTTTAATACAGGAAAAATACTACAATCTGGATTTAATTTTTGTATTAAATCAAAATTATTTAAAACAGCATTTTTTGAAATATAAATATTATTTAATGTCTCAAAATGACGATTTATTATCTTTGTTTTAATTTTTTTTACAGCATTATTAAAAGCAATTTGAAAATTTTCCATACAAAATTTTAATCAATAATTGTATTGATTATATATTTTTTATGAACTTTGCAAAGAAAAAAAGACATCTTTTTATATAGTTTATTTCTAAGACAATTTATGATTATCAATAAGTTGGTAGTTTAATTGTTTTTCAGGCATAAATTTTATTCATATCTGTTATATTTGTATTAAGTTGTTTAATATCATCAATAATATTCATTTTTTCTGCGTAAGTAGTTTCTTCATAAATCTTATTAATTATCTTTATTAAAGTATCTCATTTTTGTATTTTATATTCTGTAGGAGTGTTTTTTTGAGCTTCAGAAGAAGTAGCAGGAGCAGCAGGAGCAGCAGCAGGAGTAGCAGGAGCTTCAGGAGCAGCAGGAGCAGCAGCAGGAGCAGCAGGAGCTTCAGGAGCAGCAGGAGCTTCAGGAGCAGCAGGAGCAGCAGGAGCAGCAGCAGCTTCAGC
>CAYYEN010000173.1:923-6304 GCA_964470795.1 uncultured Spirochaetaceae bacterium
AAAAAATCAAGTTTGTTTATCTTGGATTATTTTTTGATCTTCCTTCTTAGTAAAAATTTTACCTTGAATTTCTTTTACAGCTAATTTTGTTTTGTCTCAGTAAATGAATAATTTTCAATCTGTACTTTTTTCAGCATCTACTCCAAGTAAGGTTTGTACATTTTGTATGTATTTTTGTTGAGGTTCTAATTCTGGAGAGGTTAGTTTTCAATCAGTAAAAGACATTTCCGATAATTTATATCACTTTGTGTTATTATCTTCTAACATTTTTTCTATAAATTTAATTTTTTCTTCATTTGTCTTTGTCTTTTCTTTTGCTTCTGGAGATTTTTTACCTGAAAATAATCAAATTAATAATGCAAGAAATTGTCACAATGGTCAAAATTGTTTTAGTTGACTTATAAATTCAGGATTTTGTATTTTTTCAAATAATTGACCAATACCTAGTTGGGATCATATTTTTGTTTCTGCTTCTTTTACGGCATCTGTCATAGAAGCTTCATTTATTTTACTTAAATCTCATAATGCAGTATTTAGTGTTCATTTATTAAGTAAATTTTCTAATACTAATTGAGTTCAATTATATTTTAAAACAAGAGGATTATTATTTTTTGAAGATTCAAGTTTTGTGATGTTTGCTTGTTTTTCTAACTCTGTTTTTACTTCTTTTGATCAGTTATCTTTTAAAAATTGTACATCATCACCATTATTTATTGTAAATCAATTTTTGATTGCAGTGTCTATCAATAAAATTCTAATATCTTCAAACATTTTTTTAAAATTTTCGTTATTTTCTTCTTTAATTTTTGTATTAAACAATGGTATTCAACTTATAATTTCTCATTTTGTTAATTTTATATCTTTTATTTTTTCGTTATTTTCTTGTAAAAATTTTATTTTATCATTAGATTTATCAAAATCCTTAAATATTGAATATAATTTTTTCAAACCTGGAAAATCTTTAAGTTTTTCATCAATTACTGTTTGTTCGCCATCCCAAATACTTTTAGCAACATCAGCTGTGTTAATTTTCAGTTCTGGTTTTTTACTATTATCTTGTGCTTTTTGTACGGTTTGTACTGTTTTTAATAAATCTTCTGCATCAGAAATAGTAGTTGGCAAATCTCAAATATTTAAAATATAAGCTAATTTTAAAATAGCTTTTTCTCCTGCATTATTTTGTGGATTTAATGTGTCTATTTTTATTGTTGATACAGCCTTATTTATTGATTCTTTACAAGATGTTGCAAGAGTATCAGTAGTATTAGAATTTTTTAGATACTCTGCTAATGTTTTTATTTTTTCATCATTATTTAAATTTTCTGCAATTTTTTGTAATTCTGTTGAGTCGATTTTATTATCTTTTAATTCTTTTCATTCTTCATTTTTTGTATCATATTGTTTTAAATTAAATGCTTCTGACATATTTTATAAAATTAAAAATTAAAATATATATTTTTTGGATTTTTTGGTGATTAATTTTTTTAAACTAAACCTAATTCCAAAAAAATACTTTCTGCTTGTTTTTTTTCTTCTTCTTTTTGGTTTAATTCTTGTTGTTTCATTTCATCGAGTTGTTGTATGGATTTTTGTATTTTTTGAGTTTTGTTTTGTTCTTCGATATTTTTCATTGCACTACTTATTACATCTATCAAAGAATCAAGAGCTTCTTTTGTGATGTATTTACTTCACACCAAACAAAACAATCCTTCTGCAAGTTCCCACTCTCAAAATAGAGAAACCAAAATATCTCATATTGTTTGTCTTTTTTTTATATATTCTTGTTTTTCTTGATCTGTCATTTTTTTAAATTAAATTTATATTTATATTAAATCATATTTATGTTTTTTTGTCAAAAAAAACACATTTTTTTAGATGTATCTAAATAAAATGTGTTCTCTTAAATTTGGATTTATTTTTTAAAATAGACAATTTTGTATTTTTTTAATTAAAGTTGAAATTGATTAATTTGGGTATAATAAAAACTTAAAAAATAAATTTTTAATTTTAAATTTTAGTGTACTACTTTTTTAAGTAATATTTTAAAAATTTATTCTAATATTTTAATTGCTCCATTTACTATTTCTCAATACAGACTTTTTTTATATACTCTTTTTTGAGGATCTATACTATTAGAATCATATCAATTTATTAATTCATGATACAAAATATCAAGGGCTATCAATTTTGTTTTTCTTGTTAATTCTAATGCTATATTTATAGGACTAACATAATCTGTTGAATAAGATGGTGTTTTATTTAAATGAGTCATAATCTAAAATAAAAATTAAAAGTAAATATTATATAAAAAATTTACACATATACTCATAGATTATTATAAAATTGGCTTATAATAAAGTATTTTACACTTAATGTGAATATTATTAATATGTATATAAATGTAATTTTTTATGATTTTAATTGGATTAATGAGAAAATCAAGTTTTTTTGACATTTTTTTGACATTTTTTTTGACATTTTTTTGACAAAAAAATTTATGCTATATAATGCTATTATTAATTTATGATATATTTATTTTTAATATAAGTTAAAAATTATAAAATATTTATGACAATAAGTTTACAAATATTTATAACTACTAAAACAATAAAAACTGCCACGTGGTAGGGATTTTGTTATTATAATTTGTTATCAAAACTCCTACCAAAAGTGGGAGTTTTTTAAAATTTATTTTATTTTTTTAATTTTATTTTTATGGAAAATTTTATCAAAGTAAAAAAACTCGGATGAGAAAATGCTGCAGAGTTGGATTTGAGTACAGATAATATTTTAAATGATTTTGAAAAATGAATTTTACAATCAGTAGTAATATCTGCTATGAGATCAAAGGAGTTTAATACTACAGATAATCTTATAAATATCTGAAATGAATTATGAGAGTTCAAAAAATTTTCTAAAATACAAAAAATGATAGAAGAAATAAAACAATTTCATTTTGATCTTGCAAAACAAAAAATAAAAGATAAAAATATTTTAAATAATTTATATTTAATATTAAATCAAATTTTTACAAATTTTGAAAATATTATTTGAGAATGGATTTTAAAATGAGATAAAAGTATTTTGCCTTGAAAAAATAATGACTATACTATTTCTATAAATTGAAAAAGCTATTCTATTATTTGATTTTGAGAACAAGTTTCTGCAAAAGTTTTTAGTACAGTTTTAAATTCCAAAGCAAAAACTTTAAATATTATTAATAATTCAAAACAATTTTCAGAAGGACTTTATCTTGATGATATAATAGGTGTAGATGAAATTAATTGAAAATCTGAAAAAGAAGTTTTTAAATTATTGTATAATAAATTATGAAAGTATATTTGAAATATTTTAAATAGTTGAAAAATTCCTATTTTATCATGATATGTTGGTAAATTTGAAAAAGGTATAGAAAATACTATTTGAAGAGGTTATTCTGATTCTGTAGCATCTGCACTTGCTGTATGACTTGCTTGAGATCAACAAAAAGAAATTATTTTGGAAATTCAAAAAAAAGTTTTATGAATCTTATCTTGTGAACCAAATTTATTGGAAAAACCTGAAGATGCAAAATTGATAGAAAATATTAATTATATTACTGCCAGAGAAATTACTGGTGCTAGATGAGCAAATGCAAAAGTATTACATAATCAAACATTAAGAGAAGAGTTATTAAGTGCTTGAATTAAAATACATGTGTTTGATCCTTTTGATAAAGAAAGTAAATGAACTTGGATTACACCAAAATGAGATATTTTAAATGAATGAATTCAATTTGTTTGATGAAAGAAAAATATTACATTAATAACAATAAGTGTAGCTAATATGTGTCAATGATTTTTGGCTAAAGTATTTGATATAATTAAAGATTTTGCTTCTGTAGATATAGTTTCTACATCAGAAACAGAAGTAACAATATCTCTTAATGAATGAAATAATGTAGAAAAAATTAAAGAAATATTAGAAAAAAAATTAGATATAAACAACTTAAATGATGAATATGGTATGAATTTTGTAAAAATAGAAAAAGATAAAGCATTGATTTATTGTGTATGACAAAATATTAAAGATAGAGTTTGAATTTTATCAAAAGCAACGAATATTTTATCAAAAAAATGAATAAATATAGAAATTGTTTCTCAATGATATTTACAAAGAGCAATGACTTTTGGTGTTGCATGAGAACATTATAAAAAAGCTATTCAATGCTTACATAATGCTTTATAGATTATTTAATAATTTTATTAAATCTTCTTTTTTTAATGTTTCTTGCCAAATTGGATCATCAGGGGGAATATCCATTTCATGTCTTCAGTCTTTATACACTCTTAATGCACTTACTGGCCAACCTGGCTTAAATATTTTTCTTGGAATTCTTGATAAAAAAAATATTTTTTTGTCAGATTGAAAAAAATATTTTCAATTAGATATATAAAGACATCTTGCAAAAGGGAAACTACCATGTAAATATTCTCAAGGAATTTCTTTGGTTTTATTTAAATAAAATTTTAACCAATCTTCATCGCTTGTATTGTCAGGCAAAATTCATCACCATCTACGAGCCATTACTCATGGCTCTCAATTTAATTCATCAATTTCAAAACCCGCATCATCTGCTAAAGTTGGAATTTTATAAAATTCACTATAATATTTTGCTTTAATTAAAGCATTCTCTTGTGGTGTTTTTCAATTTTCTTCTGGGGAAGGGGCTTTTTCTTTAAAATCGTTTAAAAATAAAAACTCAATATTTTTTACGTTCTTTAACATATCTTTAAACATCTGAATTTTTCAAGGATTTGAAGTGGCTATAAGAAGTTTTTTCATAATATGAGAAAATGATTAATTGTTAAATTGGGGGAAATAATTTTTTTGATTTTTGAATATTATGTGTATGAGATTGTGTTATGTTTTATGCTAAAAATGAATTGATTTCTAAAATTAAATTACAGGACAGGTTATAGTCTATTCTTTAGTGGTTTTGTAAAAATAAAAAACTTAAAATTAAATTTAATCTAGTATAATGAGATATAAGATCAAATTTATTATTGAAATATTATACTATAAAAAAGTTTTGGAAATTTTTTACGATAACTATTATTTTCATTTAATTCTTTTAATAATTTCTTCCATTTCATCAAGAATTTGTGTTTGTGTTTCGGAAACGCTTTTAATATATTCAGGTTTAGTCATATCTATATTAATTTTTGCAAGTAATTCATTTGGAGTTCAAGATTTTCAAGATGCAAGATAATCTATATATTTTTCTCAAAATCATTTTTCTTCTTTTACAATATTTGTAGCTATTTTATTTGCTGCAGCTGTAGAAACAGCATATTCGTGAGTATAATAAGAGCTATAAAAATGTGGCTTAATAGCCCATT
>CAYYEN010000174.1:0-6300 GCA_964470795.1 uncultured Spirochaetaceae bacterium
AAAGGTGGCTACCGTAGTAACCACCTTCTAAAATCAGCTTTAAGGCTTATTTAACTGGGAAGTGTAATGCTAAGTAATCAGCAAATACTTCATTGAGTAACTTACCTTCTTGGAGAACTTTTCCGAACATTGTGTAGCCATCGCCACCTGCTGCTAAGAAGTCGTTTGTTGCAACTTTATAAGTAGCATTCTTGTCAAGAAGTTGACCATTCAATAATACTCTCTTAATTCTGCTTCCAGCAGGGCTGTACTTAGAGTAAACAACTTGTAAGTCAGTTTGTGGGAAACCACCGTTTGTACCAGGAAGCATTCTATAACCATATTCTAATGCATCATAAACTGCTTGGCCTGTGATTTCACAAACTACGATAGTGTTGGTGAACGGTAATACATCGTTGATATTGCCCAAAGTAACTTTACCAGCTGCAATAGACTTTCTGATGTTTCCACCGTTATTGATTGTGAAATCAGCACCGGTAGCTTCAGTCATTGCCTTAGAAATTAATTCTGCAAGGTTAGTTTTCTTAGTTCTTACATTAGCTCTTTCACCATCTAAGAAGGTAGGAACTTCTGCAACAACTACATTTAACTTCTCTGAGAGTTTAGTTGTCATGTAATCGATATAAGCATCAACTTCTGGATCATTAGGAACTTCAGTGATACCTACAGATTTTGCAAGGTCACTGTTAGCTGGGTCTAATACATCAGTTGCTGCGATTAACATAGGATAAGCACCGATAACTTCTTTGTTCTTAACAACTAAGTCTACAACACCAACATTCTTGAGGTAATCACCAGTCTGAACGATTAAAGTACCGTTAACTGTCTTTCCTTCTTCAAGAGTTGTGTGGCTGTGACCGTCTACAAAGAGGTCGATACCATTAACATTCTGACAAATTAATTCACTTGTGATTCCACTGTCTGCATCTGGATCAAGACCAATATGACCTAATACGATAACGTAATCAGCATATTCGTGAGCTAAATCAATAGCTGCTTGAGCGTTTTGGTAGATAATTGGATCATCAAATGTTAAACCAACTGTTGCTTTAGGGTGATCTTTAGTTTTTGTATCAGGAGTTGTTAAACCGATAACACAAACTTTAAATCCATTGTAATCATAAATTTGATAAGGTTGGAATACTAAGTTACCATTAGCATCAAGTACGTTAGCGCATAATACTTTAAGGTTGCTATATTGGGAAGCTAACTTAGCTGCTTCAATTAATCTCTCTGAACCATAGTTATAATCATGGTTACCAGGAGCAACTGCATCATATCCGAGCATATCAAGTAATACACCTGCGGTCTCGCCTTCAAACATGTTAGCAAGGTTGGTTCCGTGGGTTACATCACCTGCATCAAGTAATAAGATGTTGTTTGTGATAGAACGAGCAACTTTAAGCATAGTTGCTAACTTTGAATATCCCATTCCACCATCAGCTGGTACGATACGAGCGTGAACATCATTTGTATGTACTACAAATAAGTCAAACAAGCTATCACCTTGTGTATTCTTTACAATAGGCTTAACACCTAATGGATAAACAATCTCTGGTTCAGCTACTGGAGCTGGAACTGGTTCAAGTACTGGTTCTGGAGCTGGAGCAACTACTGGAGCTGGAGCTGGAGCTGGTTCTGGTACTGGAGCGGGTTCTGGAGCAGGTGCTGGCTCTGGGACTGGTGCTGGAGCAGGTGCTGGAGCTGGTGTTTCTTTTGCTGGTGCAACAGGAACAACAATTTCAGGAGTTGCTTCAACTTTAGCGGTACTCGTACATCCAATTAATGCAATAGCAACAAGTGCTACTAGTAATACGGTAGAAAATGCCTTCGAAAAACGTTTCACGTGTTTCCTCCTCATGACAATCTGACATTAGTAATTCTTTAACAACTACTATAACACGAACTTTTAAGATAAGATACAAAAAAAATATACAAAAATCGCAAATAAACAATCTTTTTACATTTTTCATATCTTCTTTACTTTATACATTATCACTTGATTTTTTAAAGATATCAACAACAAAAAAAAATAACCTATAGAAAAACTATCTATAGGCTAATTTAAAGTGCATATTTTAGATTACATCAAATCTTTTGCTTTTCGTGCGGTATTATGTGTCTTCTCGCATTCAGCAAAATGACGAAGTTTACCATTCTCAAACACACTCTTCATTTTAATAGCGCCACCCCATTTTGACATCAAAGTCTTTGATCCTTCACGGTGTGCGTTCTTTGAAACATTGCCTGGCATATTAATATTCCTCCGTATTCAACTTCTTTCGCGTTATTATAACATAATAAACCGAAACAAGCATTAACTCTCATTTGTATAAAACAAAGCTATGATAGCAGTTAATTCTGTTCGTATCAATACAATGAATAAAAAAAAACTAAAAAAAAACTATTAATAAAAATAGTTATTCCATTCTCTAAAAATTAAACTTCACATTGCGCTATTATTAAGGTATCCTATTTCAGTGAAAATAATCAAAACTAATACCAGCAGACAATTAATATTATGTATTATCACTTTAGTATTCTTATTATTGCTACGCCTAGTCGATACGAGTGATTTTTTCATATCCAAAGAGGAAGCTCATAATTTTGTTTATCTACAAGATTCTTTTAACTATCGCTATTTTGACACAACTCAAGAATTAAATAAACTTTCAAAAAAATCAAGTTTCTATAATGGTGAACATATATATATAGAAGGTTATTTACCCCAAAAAGAGTTAAAACTACCTGCTTTACAATTATTTTCCCTTCATTCAAAATTCAGATTATATACAAATGATAAGTTATTATATGAATATGGTTACGATAAAGAATATAAGATTATTGGCTCAGGTTATCACACCATAATGCTAAATCATGTTTCAAGCTCCGATAAAATCACTATTGATTTTGAAGTTTCCGAAGCTGAAGCACCTTTAGAGGTAAAAGCTTTAACTTATGGAGAATACGATTTACTCACCTTCTTAAATCTAAAACGTAACACAATAAGTTTTACCCTAACTATATTTACCTTAGTATTAGGATTTGTTTTAATATATCTAGGTGTAGCTTTTATAAAAGAAAAGATTTTATGTAAAATTTTACTTTTAATTGGGTTGAGCTCGGCTTCCATCTCCCTTTGGATTTTAGGGAATACTAAATTACTTCAGTACATAACCTCAAATCTAAGCTTAATAACAAATATTGAATATCAAGCTTTTTACCTTGAGTTTTTATGCATATGTGTTTTAGTTAAAATAATATTCAATAAAAGATTTTACAAACTAAATTCAATTTTAGTTTTTCTTGATTTTTTATTCGTCTCAATATTTGAATTACTACATATATTTGATATCTTCCACTACCCTCAAACTCTATATTTTTTCCACTTAACGATAGCTGTTAACCTTATAATTTATTTTTGCGAGTTGTTATCAGTATTCTTTTCTACCCAGAAGAATACAGTTAACCAACAGATACTATTTGGTTTATTAGGGTTCATCTTAATAATTGGAATTGAGTTAGTAGAATATAAATACCGACAAGGTAATTTTGAGAAGACCTTCAATATAACTTTCTTTATTTATGGATACTTGTATCTACTTGCAAATGTGTTTATTGCAATTATCCAATTGGTTAGTACCTCCAAAGAAGAAAAGGATACTAATATAAAACTTCAAAAAATGGCTTTTAAGGATCAATTAACTCAATTGGCTAATAGGTCAATTTGTGAAGGCGTCGTAAGCAAACTAAGCCAATACACTTTAATTCTCTTCGACTTAAACAATTTAAAACTCCTTAACGATGCTTTTGGTCATAAAGTTGGGGATATCGCCTTAGTAGAATTTGCCAACCTTCTTACTAAAGTTTTCACCGCCGATTCTACTATCTGTAGAATTGGCGGAGATGAATTTTTAGTAATCAACAAAAGCATCGATAATGAATATATCGACAATTACATCAGAAACTATGATTTTGAAATGCGACAGTTGGTTAAGAAGTCAGAAAAGAACATCAGTGCTAGTTTTGGAATTGCTAAAACTAGTGAAGTGGAAAACTTCACTTTTGAAACAGTTTTCAACCTCGCAGATAAACGAATGTACGAGAATAAAAAAGAGTTTCATGCTAAATTTTCCTTTAAACTTAGCGAAAGTGATAAATAATTTCAAAAATCCCCTTTACATTAATTTTCATTTATGGTAAGTTTTTTTCAGCTTGATTGCCGCCCTAGCTCAGCTGGCCAGAGCACGTGATTTGTAATCTCGGGGTCAACAGTTCGAATCTGTTGGGCGGCTCTTAGAAAGGTTCCATTATTTGGAATCTTTTTTTTTCAAAAAAAAATAGCTTAAAAAGTAAAACTTTCTAAACTACTATTTTTATTAATTTTCTTTTAGATCTGACCTTAAATTAGCACTACCTCTTAAATAGCACATCTTTTCAGGATTATACTCCGCATGATTAACGCTGATAAGCACTCTAATACAAAGCGGTAGCATTCCATCGATTTCTGCCTCTTGAACGCAGAACAACGGAACTTGGCTACAATAGCCTGCTTTTCTAACTGCGGCAGCAGCATTGCGGGACCTAATATCAGAAGTTTGTGAAAACAATACAAAGCCTAATTCTGGTTCTGTTAAGTGATTCTTACTTATTAAAGTTTCAAAAAGTTCTTTAACTGCTTCATCAACAGCCTCTTTGTTATCACTATCTACTGTAGTAGCGCCTCTAAGCGCATAAAAGCTTTCAGGATATTCCATCATATTGCTAATCCTTTAAAAACGACGGTGGTGAAAAGGTCTACACCAGCGGCAACTCCCAAATAGATACCCACTCTTACGATGGTAAGTATTATTGGGGAGAATACAAATACTTTTGAATATATATATTGATACACCGAGGATAAGATTATCCACAGTCCTTCAAATATAATAGTCCAACCTAAGACAGATAGCGCGTTGGTTATAAAAGCCATGTAACCCGATGCTATTGGAAAATAAAAAGAACATAAGAAAAGACAAACAAATAGAAGGTATAAGACAAACAAGTAGTTATGAACACGAGTTGAAAACGCTAATATCCTTCTAAATTGTAACATTTATACTTCCTCTTTATTCCTATTTAACACACAAAAGAGGCTACCTGTCGATACTATTTTAATAGTTTTTTCTTTAGCTCGATTTGAAATAGATATAGAAGCAGCTGAAATTTCAAAATTCTGCAATTCCCATACAAGGCCTTGCGTATTAACCCAAACCTTTTCAGAACTTCTAGTAGGGATCAAACTTATGGAAATATTAGGCTCCACTGTTAAGGATATTTCTTTTTCTACCAATATTAATTCTTCAGCATGGGTATACCAATGTTGTGGGGGATTATAGCGATAAAAGAGTGAGAAGATGGTTAATAAATGATCCATCCTTCCTTCTCCTCCACCAACTAAATCATAGGTATCCTCGGGATATAACTTCATCAAAGCCAGTTCTGTATCGGTCTCATCTTTATCATGGGAACAACCTTTATAACCTAGTTTTTCGAGTTCTTCATTTCGATCTGTTGAATCAAAATCGCCTACTACTACTGTTGGTTCTAAATTATAGGCCAAAGCTACATCATATCCACTATCTGCACATATTATCTTGTCATATTGTTTTTTTATATCAAACTGACTAGGTGCTTTACCACCAATAACTACAAGATTATGACTCATTTACTATCATTCTCCTTGCGGTAATTGAAATAATCTTTTATATTTTTTATGAATATAAAAAATCTTTGGGAGGAAATTATGGGAAACAGAAAAAAACAATTCTCTCGATTCGGTATAACCCCAGCCGACATACTCATTCCAAAACCGTCCTACGACTTAGCCAAATGGGCTGTAGTCGCATGTGACCAATATACATCAGAACCGGAATATTGGCAACGAGTTTCCGATTTTGTTGGAAAAGAACCCTCTTGTTTTAAGATAACCTTTCCTGAATGTTATCTTGAAAATAACGATAAAGAAGAGCGTATAACTAACATCAATTCAACGATGAGAGAGTATTTAAAAGCTGACATCTTTAACACCTTTAAAGACTGCTTTGTTTTAGTTGCCAGAACTACTGAAACCGGTACTCGCTATGGTCTGATGGCAACCTTAGACCTTGAACGCTATAGTTACGATAAAGATTCTAAGACAAATATTAGAGCCACAGAAGGCACTATCCTATCTCGTATTCCTCCAAGAAAAGAAATAAGGAAGAATGCTCCTTTAGAGCTTCCTCATATCATGGTTTTAATTTCAGATAAATATCGTGC
>CAYYEN010000175.1:0-6297 GCA_964470795.1 uncultured Spirochaetaceae bacterium
TGCACGGTTTATCAAGTGGTCTAGCTTTTCACCTGCAAGGGCTGCTACAAGGTCGCCCTTGATGGTGATACCTAGAAACGCTTTCATGCTGATAACAAACCCATTAATACCTTTATCTGAGATAAGGACATTTGTACCATCTCCTAAGATAGTGTAGGGTATGTTGTATTCATTAGCAATTTGAATGATAGTTTCTAATTCAAAGGTATTTTTAGGCTCAAAATAGTACTCTGCGTTACCGCCAGAGGCTAAAGAGCATAAATTCTTTAGTGGATAGTTTATTCTTGAGTTGATTTTTTCTTGGCTTAATCGTAAAGTTAATTCCATAGAAATAGCATAACAGTAAAAATAAAGAAGGAGAAGATATATGTCAGTTAAATTATTTAATACTATGAGTCGCCAATTAGAAGACTTTGGGTCAATTACCCCTAACCAGGTGAAGATGTATTGTTGTGGTCCTACTGTTTACAATTTTGCTCATATTGGAAACCTTCGAACTTATTTATTTGAAGATCTACTAAAGCGTACCTTAATTAGTAATGGCTATGATGTTAAACATGTAATGAACATCACTGATGTTGGGCACCTTACAGGCGACAGCGATGATGGTGAAGATAAGATGGCAAAACGTTCTCGTGAAACCGGTAAGAGCGTTTATGAAATTGCACAGTTCTATACAGATGCTTTCTTTTCAGATGAAGAGAAGTTAAATATTATTAGGCCCTCTATCGTTTGTAAGGCAACCGATAATATTACTGAAATGATAGAGATGATTAAAAAGCTTGAAGAAGAAGGTCATACTTACATTGCAGGTGGTAACGTTTATTTTTCTATAGATTCAATTGATGACTATGGTAAACTTGCAAGATTAAAGCTTGATGATTTAAGATCTGGTGCACGTATTGATGTCGATTCTAACAAAAAGAATCCTAAAGACTTTGCACTTTGGTTTACTAATTCTAAGTTCAAAAACCAAGCAATGACTTGGGATAGCCCTTGGGGTGTTGGATATCCTGGTTGGCATATTGAATGTTCTGCAATGAGCATGAGATATCTTGGCAACCATTTTGATATCCACTGTGGTGGTATCGATGCAATTCCTGTACACCATACAAATGAAATCGCACAATCTGAAGCAGCTTGTGGTCATAAACCTTGGGTCAATTACTGGTGTCATGGTGAGTTCTTAATCAATGACAATGGTAAGATGAGTAAATCTAGTGGTGAGTTCTTAACCCTTACCGTTTTAGAAAATAAAGGTTATAATCCTTTAGTTTATAGATATTTCTGCCTATCAGGTCATTATAGAACACAGTTAAAGTTCTCTTATGAAGCTTTAGATCATTCTAAGGTTGCTTTTAACTCTTTAATAAGCACTGTTAGAAGATTAAAAGAGAGTTGTCAAGCGAGTGTTACTCCTAAAGAGAATGCAATGTCTTATTATAATGCCTTTATTGCGGCTATGAATAATGACTTGAATACTCCACAAGCTATGGCTCAACTTTGGTCTTTAATTTCCGATAATGAAGTAACAGATTCAGATAAACTTGCTGTGCTTTATAAGATGGATGATATTTTAGGTCTAAAGTTAAAAGAGGTTGAAATGGAAGCTGCAGTTCCAGAAGAAATTCAAGCTTTATCTATGCAACGTATAGAGTTAAAGAAAGCAAAAGATTATGCTGGGGCCGATGCTATTAGACAGAAAATCCTAGATTTAGGATATGATTTGAAGGATACACCAAAAGGTCCTATAATTACAAAAAGAATGTAACCTTTTTAAAGGCAGGTTGTTAAATATTATGGAAATCAAAAGTACTGACATTAATTCTTTTCGAATTATATACGACAGCAATTATGAATTATTGATGAAGGTTATTTATCACATCGTTTATAATTTAGACATTGCAGAGGATTTAACTCAAGAAGCATTTGAAAGGTTTTATGTTAAGAATATGACTTTTCCTAGTGAAGAAGATGCAAGATACTGGCTACTGAGAGTTGCGAAAAATTTGGCACTAAACCATATTAGACGCAACAAGAGGGAACTTGAGATGATTAACAAAGTCAAACAAGATCCTGATGCCAAATCTTTCGTCGAAGATGGCGCTAAGGAATTAGTAAGAGCTGAAACGATTATTGAAGTTCGTAAAGCGCTTGCTACTTTGCCTGAGAAGCTAAGAACTGTTCTTATTCTTAAAGAGTATGGCCAGTTGGATTACAAGGAAATAGGTCAAGTGCTTGGGGTTTCAGAGAGCAACGTGAAAGTACGAGTATTTCGTGCTAGAAAGAAGCTTGAAGAGATTTTAACACCGGAGGATACCCATGTGTATTGATGAACAATTATTATCCGCTTATTTAGATGGGAGCATCTGTGAGCCTTATAAGACTCAAGTTAAGGAACACCTGTCCTATTGTTCTGCTTGCCGCACTCGTTTAGAAAAATTTAGAACCCTTGATAATAAGATAAAGTCAGCATCATTAACTAAAGAACAATTTTTAGAAAAGAAGGATGCTACCTTTTCTTATTTAGAGAATAAGTATTTTTCTGAAAATAAGAAAAAGATTAGTTTCTTTCATAAAAAGATAATTATGGGTATACCGTCCTTAGTCACTGCAGCTGCAGGCTTAGTTATTGTATTTATAGGAGGTTTTGTGCTGTTTGGTACTAATAGTAGCCAAACTTCCGAAATCGTCCCTTCTTTCAACGTCCATGCTGACAGCAATAACTTGCAGTTTGTCAGTCAAAAAGATAAGAGTTTAGACTCTTATTCTTTGGAAGAAATTTTGCAATATCTAGATCAAAAAGGCTACGATGTAGATATCTCAATAAAAGGATTAAAACCATTAGATCCAGTAACTGAATAAAATGAATTTTAAACAATAGTAGGGTAGCCAAGTTGCTACCCATTTTTTTTAGAAAATAAAAAGAAAACCAACAGTTTAAATTGTTGAACGGTTTTCTTATATTTGTTAGTATGTGTAAGAATATGGAGGCTTGTATGAAAGCAATTGAATTAGAGAAAACCTTTGATCCTAAATCCTTTGAAGAGAGGATTTACAAAGAATGGATAGATAATAAAACCTTTGGCCCACAAAAACCTGGCGCTGAACATTTTACTATGGTTATGCCTCCACCAAACGTCACAGGTATTTTACACATGGGACATGGTTTAAATAACAGTTTGCAAGATATCATCACACGTTATGAAAGAATGTGTGGTAAAAATGCTCTCTGGATTCCAGGAACTGACCATGCTGGTATTGCAACTCAAAACGTAGTTGAACGACAACTTGCAAAAGAGGGGTTATCACGCCATGATCTTGGTCGTGAAAAGTTCTTAGAGCGTACTTGGCAAGTTAAAGAAAAACACCATGATATCATCGTAGACCAATTAAAGAAAATTGGTTGTTCTTGTGATTGGGACCGTGAACGTTTTACCATGGATGAAGGATTATCAAAAGCTGTTAGAGAAGCCTTTGTAACTCTTTATGAGCGTGGTCTTATCTATAAGGGTAATTACCTTGTAAACTACTGCCCAAAATGTGGTACAGCACTGGCTGATGATGAAGTTGAATATGAGAATATGCCAGGTCATCTATATGATGTAAAATACCCCTATGCTGATGGCTCTGGAACTATCACAGTTGCAACAACTCGTCCTGAGACTATGTTTGGAGATGTGGCAGTTGCTGTTAACCCTGAAGATGAAAGATATAAAGCTGTGGTTGGTAAATATGTACTTTTACCATTAACAGATAAAAAGATACCTATTATTGCAGACTCCTTTGTTGATAAAGAGTTTGGCACTGGTATGGTTAAAATTACACCAGCACATGATCCTAACGACTGGGAGTGTGGAAAACGTCATAATTTAGAGGCTATTAACCTTTTAAATCCAGACGGAACTCTTAATGAAAATGTGCCTGAACAGTATCGAGGCATGGAGCCAGAAAAAGCAAGAGCACTTGTTGTTGAAGCACTTAAAGATGGTGGCTATCTTGTTAAGATTACTGACCATGCTCACGATGTAGGTCATTGTTATCGCTGTCATACAGTAGTTGAACCATACTTATCAGAGCAATGGTTTGTATCAATGAAGTCACTTGCTGAAAAGGCTTTAAAGCTTTGGAGAGACGGAGAAATCGTGTTCTATCCAAAAAGATGGGAAAATACCTATGTGCACTGGATGGAGACGATTAGAGACTGGTGTATCTCCCGTCAGCTTTGGTGGGGCCATAGAATTCCTGTTTGGTACTGCCAAGATTGTGGCAAGATGATTGTTTCCAGAGAAGATGTTACAGAATGTCCTGATTGTCATTCTCACAACTTAAAACAAGATGATGATGTATTAGATACTTGGTTTAGTTCCTGGCTCTGGCCTTTCTCAACCCTTGGCTGGCCTGATAAAACTCCAGATTTGGAAACTTTCTTCCCTACAAATACACTAGTATCTGCTTATGATATTATCTTCTTCTGGATTTCTCGTATGATTATGGCGTCTGTCGAATTTACCGGTAAAGCACCTTTTAAGAATATTGTTATCACAGGACTTGTTAGAGATAAACAAGGCCGAAAGATGAGTAAGTCTTTAGGTAACGGTCTCGATCCTCTAGAGCTTGTTGATTTATATGGTGCAGATGCCCTTAAGTTTACTTTGTGCTATCTAGCGGCTCAAGGACAAGATGTTCAAGTTGATATGGACTCTTTTAAGATGGGCTCAAGATTCTGTAATAAGATTTGGAACGCAACTCGTTTCTTACTTATGAATGCTGAAGGTAGAGAGCTTAAAAAGGTAGAAGAGGTTAAGAAGACTATCACTGATCGTTGGATTTACCACCGCTTTAATGAAGCTGCTCTCAATATTGAAAAAGCTATGGAGAACTTCCGCTTTAACGAAGCGGCACAAACAATTTATTCCTTCTTTTGGAATGATTTTTGTGACTGGTATATTGAAGCTAGCAAACAACGCCTATTAAAAGGAAGCGATGAGGATAAGGATGATGCAATTACTCTCTTAGTAGACTTGCTTGAAAAGAGCATGAGATTAATGCACCCCTTCCTCTCTTTCATCACTGAAGAGATTTATCAAAAGCTTCCTAACCACAATGGGTACTGTATCACAGCAGAATATCCTACCTTTAATGAAAAGTTAGTTGATAAAGAAGCTTTTGATTACATGAGTGCTTTACAAGAGACCATTAAGACTGTTAGAGCGATGAGAGCAACCCTATCTGTACCTCCTGAAAAGAAGTTAAGAGTTGTCCTTAAGACTAACAAAGACTATGCAGCTTTCGATTACCTAAATGAAGAGAAAGCTTTATTAGAGTCTTTCATGGGTGCAAGTTCAGTAACTCTTGATAAAGAGGACAGTGCTGATGTTGAAGGTGCTTTCCCAACAGCTGGAATTGGATACTCTGCTTATCTCTTTATTAAGGATGCGTTTGATATTGAAGCTGAAATTAAGAAGCTTACTAATGAACTTGAAAAAGTTAATGCGTCTTTAGAGCAAAGCGAGAAGAAGCTTAGCAATGAGAACTTTATTTCTCATGCAAAACCTGAGGCTATTGCTAAGGAGACTGCTAAAAAAGCTGAATTTATGGATAAGATTGAAAAGATTAATGAACACTTAGCAATCTTTAAATCTTTATAAGAATTAACTTAAAATAATAAATGGTAGTAGAGGCTTTTCCCTTTACTACCATTTTTTAAGAATAAACAAAGTTTTGTTTTAAATTAATACTAAATATTATTAACTGTCCAATTAGCGGGAATGCCGTTATCACCAGTTAAAGATGACCAATCTGCTAAAGAGGCTTTTGTAAAGGTGCCATCTGCTTTTACGCCCTTAACCCATTGGAATGTTGAATCTGAGGCTGTAAGAATTGTTGCTAAACAAGTAATTGAGGATAATTGATTACATCCTTCGAACATATTAGTATAACAATACAATAATAATTTTTTAGCAGGTAGTACTGGTGCTTTAGATAATGAAGTGAATTAAAAAACATATAATAATAACAATAACCTGCTAAAGTAGTTGCAGGAAGAACCGGTGCTTTAGTTAATGAAGTGCAATTCGAAAACATCTCGGTATAACAGAAATCAGCTAAACTTGTTGCAGGTAGCATATTATCAGGTAATTCTGTCAATTTTTTACAGTTGGCAAACATATTTTTATAACAAGCAGTTGATATAGTTGTTGCTCCAAGAACTGGTGCTGAAATTAAAGCAGTGTTTTTGGATGTGATTGCTATGCAGTTTAGACCTAATACTGCTAAAGCACTTTTCCATAAGTT
>CAYYEN010000176.1:0-6289 GCA_964470795.1 uncultured Spirochaetaceae bacterium
ATTGCACTAAATGTTGATAACTTTTCAGAAGTTGATAAAACTTACAAGGAAGTTATTAGTAAAGGCGCAGTATCTGTTTTGGAACCTACAACTGAGCCGTGGGGCCAAAGAACTTGCTATATTGCAGATATTGAAGGCAATTTGATCGAAATTGGTTCATTTAATAAGGAATAAAAGAATTATGAAAATTTTAGTTTTAAACGGTTCTCCCAAAGGAGAAAACAGTGATACTTACCAGATTACCAAAGCCTTTATGGATGGTATGAATAGCAAGGAAGTTAATGAAATAAGCTATATCGATGTTATAAAAAAACATATCGAATACTGCCAAGGAGATCTAAGCTGTATGCGTAATGGTGGAAAATGTATCCACGATGATGATATGGCAGATATTTTGCAGCAAATTCTTAATACCGATTTACTCTTATTTAGCTTTCCGCTTTATGGCTTTGGCGTTCCAGCTCCCTTAAAAGCCTTACTTGATAGAACTCTTCCCCTTGGCTCTATTTCAATGAGAAAAGTGGGAGAGCGATACGAGCATGTAGAGCAAGCTGACTTTTCTCATTTAAAGTATGCAGTAATTAGTGGTTGTGGTTTTCCAAATTCTGAGCATAACTTTGAAGCGCTTAAAATGCAATTTGGCCTTCGTTTCCCTAACGGTGTATTTATGTTAACCGTACCAGAGGCTCCAATGTTTAACGCACCTCAAGCAATTTCTGTAACTCAGCCTTATCTAGAGCTCGTTAAGCAAGCGGGAAGTGAGTATATAGTGGACGGAAAGGTTTCAGCGTCTTTGATGGAAAAGCTTGCCATTCCTATGATACCTGATGAGGTGTATGCTCAAATTTGTAATGGACGTTAGTTTTTATTGACAAGGGCTAATTGTTTTGACTATGCTATACATATCGAAATTATTCGATATGTATAGAGGTCCTATGGTGCAAAATAATAAAAAAGTTTCAACTATCTTTAAAGCGCTGTCCGATGTTAATCGCTTAGAAATACTATCCTTGCTAAAAGAGGGGGAAAAGTGTGCTTGTGTACTGCTAGAAAAGATGAATATGGCGCAATCTACACTCTCTTATCATATGAAAATCTTATCAGATTCTAATCTTGTTGAAAGCCGGCAAGATGGAAAATGGACACATTATAAGTTAAGTAAGGCTGGTAGTGAGTATGCCCTTTCTGTTTTACGAGCAATTACTACTCCAAAGGACTAAGTATAGAAAAGACTATGAAAGAACTACTATTAAAAGGATTAACCTTTTTCCAAGATCAAATGCTTAAAATGAACTATTTAAATTTGCTCATTGATAAATTACTCACCGCCCTTGGACTCGATACCTCTACAAGATGGGGTGGAAGTCTACTTTTCTTCTTCTATGATGTGATAAAAATTACAATATTACTCTGTTTTTTGATCTTTGTAATTTCCTATATTCAAAGTTATTTTCCACCAGAGCGCAGTAAGAAGATTATGGGTCGTTTTAAAGGAATTTGGGCTAACTGTATAGCAGCTCTACTTGGAACAGTTACACCGTTTTGTTCTTGCTCTTCAATTCCTTTATTTATGGGTTTTACCAGTGCAGGGCTTCCCCTTGGAGTTACCTTCTCTTTCTTAATATCATCTCCAATGGTCGATTTAGGTAGTTTAGTGCTACTAATGAGTATCTTTGGTGCAAAAGTTGCTATCGTTTACGTAATAGTGGGGTTAATAATCGCTGTTGTGGGTGGAAGTCTTATTGAACACCTTCATATGGAAAAGTATGTTGAGTCGTTTATTCTAGAGGCCAAGGCGGTCGATATCGCCTCTCCAAATTTAACAAAGAAGGATAGAGTAGTTTATGCAAAAGAGCAGATGGTTAGTACTTTTAAAAAGGTGTTTTTGTATATAATAATAGGGGTAGGACTAGGTGCTGTAATACACAATTGGATTCCTCAAAGTTTTGTAGAAGCAATACTAGGAAGTAATAATCCACTTGGAGTTGTACTTGCAACTCTTGTTGGTATTCCCATGTATGCAGATATCTTTGGGACCATTCCAATTGCAGAAGCACTTCTTGCAAAAGGGGCAATGCTTGGCACAGTACTCTCTTTTATGATGGCAGTAACAACTTTAAGTCTTCCTTCGATGATAATGCTGAGAAAAGCAATAAAGCCTAAGTTGTTAGCCCTCTTTATAGCTATTTGTACCATTTCTATAATATTAATCGGGTATTTATTTAATCTATTTCAATTTTTATTTATATAGGAGTTAAGTGATGAGTTTATTTAATAAGAAGAAAAAAGAAGAAGTTGAAGTTGAAGCAAGTATAAAAATACTTGGCTCTGGTTGTGCTAAATGTAATGAATTAGAGGCCAATACTAAAGCGGCTTTAGTAAAACTAGGACTTTTAACTGATATTGAACATGTCAAAGATTTTGCTAAAATCGCAAGTTACGGGGTAATGACAACGCCCGCTCTAGTAAAAGATAATAAGGTACTCTCATATGGTAGAGTTTTATCTACAGATGAAATTGTAGAGCTTTTAAAGTAATGAAAAAAGTTAAAATTACAGTGATGAGAATTGCTCATTATCCAGATTTAATTGAAAAGTATGAAAACCCAATTGAACAAGCTTGTTCTATGAAACTAGGACAAGTGTTTATTGCAAACGGTCACAATAGGCCTGAGGATATGTGCCTTAGTGCTTGGGAAAGTATTTCACCTTTTGTTTTAACTCTTTCTTGTGGTGGAGGAGACTTTTTCGAGGGTTGGATGAAAGATAAACACTCTGCCATGATCTCTTGCAATGATGGTTTTAGACCTGTTAGTTTTTTACTTGAAACTATAGATGACTAGATTATAAGAACTGATTGAGCGTTCGATAAAGCTCTTGCGGCTCTATAGGCTTAGCAAGGTGTGCATTCATACCAGCTTCTTTAGTTTTTGCTATATCCTCTGCAAATACATTTGCAGTTAAGGCGATTATTGGAATAGTTTTCGCATTTTTAACACTTGTAAGACGAATAAGTTGTGCTGCGGTTAAGCCATCCATAATAGGCATCCTGATGTCCATGATGATGAAATCATAGTTAGCATTGTGTTTGAATAAATCTAAACCTTCACGTCCGTTAGTTGCATGATCTACTATTAAACCTATCTTTTCAAGTATTCTAATAAGAATCTTAGCGTTGAGAGGATGGTCTTCACAAAGGAGTACTTTCTTGCCTTTAAAAGCTTCAACTAGAGTTAATGTTTCAATCTTTTTAGGTTTTGCTTCTGAGCTTTCTGCTAATATTGAGAAAGTAAAAGTAGTCCCGTGTCCTACTTTGCTATCTACTTCGATTGTTCCACCCATCAATTCAATTAACTTTTTGGTGATAGCTAAACCGAGTCCTGTGCCCTCTCTATTATTTACAAGAGATGATTGCTCTTGAGAAAAAGGTTCAAACATATGGCGTTGAAATTCTTCACTCATACCACACCCTGTATCTGATATTTTAGCATCAATGGAAATAGTTTTATCTTTAATTACCCTTTGACTCATCTTTAAACAGACGGTGCCTCCTCGAGGGGTAAATTTAATTGCATTGGTGAGCAAGTTATTATAGATTTCGTTCAATCGAACAGAGTCTGTTTCAATATACAAGGGAAGATCTTGAGAGGTGGTAAAATCAAAGATGATATCTTTAGCTTCGCATAAAGTGCTAATTGAGGTTCTAATTTGACTTTCAAATTCTTTAAAGGAATAAGTGGTGGGGTGAAGCGTAATAGAATTGTTTTCAAGCTTAGACATATCAAGAATATCGGTGATGAGACCTAAGAGGAAATTAGCTGAAAGAGTGATATTTTCAAAGTAATATTGCGCGGCTTCTCCTGGTATTTCATCCAGTCCTAAAGCTGCCATACCGATGATAGCATTCATCGGGGTACGCATATCGTGGCTCATTCGTGCCATGAAATCTGATTTAGCTTTATTGGCTTCTTTAGTTTGTTTAAGAGCTTCTTGAAGTAAGATTTTTTGTTTTTGATTTTCTTTGACAACATTTGTTACATCACTGCGAAGCATAATAAGTTGACTAGATTTCTCATCTAACCAGAAATAGGTAATCTTTTTATAGCTTCGGTTTCCCTCTGCATCTTGGATTCCATAGTTATTTGAAAAGACCTTCTTAGCTTTTAGGTTTTCTCTAATAGCTTGGGTGGACATATCACGATGAGCTTTTTCTCTATCTTGAGGAATAACTATCGCTTCATCCAAAATTTTTCTCATCTGATTATAATTGATACCAGTTTCAACAGAGCTTAAGGCTTTATCTTCAGGATGTTTAAAGATAACAGATCTTTGAGTTTCTAAGTTGATTAAACAAATGTAATCATAAACAGTGGATGCAACAGAGCTGATAATCCTTTCATTTATCTTAGATTTTTCAATATCTATAGCATATATAAGGGCTTCAATATCAGAAGTCTTTGGATTTTTCATCATCTCTAGTACCACCTTAACCCATCGCTCTCCAATTAAAGGAAATTCGTATTGCATTTCCTCTGCCTGATAAGTAGTTCCTTGGGCAAATAGTGTTAATAAATTCTCACGGGTAATTCTTTTTGAAACATCTTTTAGTGTTTTTTCATCTGTGATTCTTTGAATTGCAAAATTGAGGTAGTAGTCAATGCCTTTACAATCTTCAAAACTAGTAAATTCTGGCAACTTTGAATGAAGTAAATTGCAAGTATTTTGTGTTAAGTTGAGAGTACTTGAAGCGAGTATATTAACTTTTGCAAGCTTTTCTAAATTGTGGAAAGACTGATACCTCTCCTCATCTTCTACTTGTTGGCTAATATCGATACAACTTCCATAAATCTTGGTTATCTGTCCGTCCTTATCATAAAGGGCATCAAGACAAACCCGAAGCCAATCATAATGGTCGGTGGTCAAATTCTTTCGTCGAATTCTTCCTTTAATACTACTTTCTCCTGAGAAAATTCGACGATAGAAGTTTTCATATTTTTCACAGTCATTTGGATGTATGCCTCTACTACACGCAAAGCCCACAAGATTTAATAGAGTAGGTACTCTTCCTTGTTCCCCATAGGTTTTTAACATAGAGTCTGAAGCGGTTACAATCTGTGTTTGTGTATCGATTACCCAAGAGAAAATACCTTGTTGCTCAAGAGTGATATGAAAGCGCTTATCAAGTTCAGATAACTCTGTAATAGGTTGTGCAGTTCCATAGATACGAATAGGCTTATTATTCTTATCAAAGCTGTTACGCATTCTAACTAGCATAGTAATTTCTTTATTATTGAAAATAAGCTTTATTATAGCTTGTTCAAGTTCTTTACCTTGCTTCATTGCTCCATAAAGTGCTTGATAAGCTTTTACGGAATCTGGATGAACATATTTAGCAATGAAAGAGGATGGATAGTTTTCCATCTTAAAAGGAATATCCATAAAGCTTTTTGTATATTTTAGATTATAAAGGGTGTTGGTGGTTAAATCGATTTCAAACATTTGAAGCGCTGAATCATTAGCAGCGGCAGATAAGCGTTCATTTTTTTGTTCGAGCTCTATTTGTGGAGTGATATCCATGCTAATGCCATAGAGCCCTATAAGGTTATGTTCACTATCATACATGAGCTCTTTTCTAGATCGTATCCAAGCAGCTTTTCCCTCTTTAGTATAATAAGGTTCAATAAAGGATATTACCGATTTTCCACTTTTTAGGAGCCTTTTATCGTTATAAACATATTGTTTGGCAATATCGTCTTTATAGAGTTCAAAATCTGTTTTACCTATAATTTCTTCTGTATCTTTAGCACCCATCAGTTCTAATATAGGATTGGAGACAATGATATATTTGAGGTCTTTATCTTTTAAATAAACAAAATCTGTTGTTTGTTTAATAAAATTAAGTCCCCAGTGCATTACCAACTCATCATTGTTGGATTTATTTAAATCCATTTAAGCCTCCAGTAGTATTCAATTCCAAAATAAAACTCTAATAAGTCAATATCTCCCATAATTAACAATTAACATAGCTAAATTACCTTTTCATTATACCAAAGAAAAAGCTGAGCACAAGAAAATTCATTCAATGAAGTTAAAAATTCTGTCAAAGGTTTTGATTTGCTTTGTTCTTGCCAATTAATTGGATGAAATCATTTTTTAGATTTATTCAACTTGATAAATATCGTAAACTCAAGTCTTGCTTTATAAGAGCTTCCAAAGACTTTTAAAATATTGCTATAATGTTAATGCTCTAATCTAGTGTCTTTATATTGCTAAAGAAAAAGAACAAAAAA
>CAYYEN010000177.1:0-6285 GCA_964470795.1 uncultured Spirochaetaceae bacterium
CTAAAGCAAGAGCCTCATAATCAATGAGTAGAGATCAATCATAAGCCTTATGGCTATCGTAAAACTCTTGCACCCGTAGTCGTAGTCAATAGGCCTTTACAGTATCTAAAAATTCTAATTGGGATAATTCTTCAAGTCTTGCTTGTTGTTTGCCAGATAGGTCTCCAGGATTCTTTAACCACAGAAATCTAGTATTATGGAGGGCCGTATATTTGTCTTTAATCTTACTATTCATCTCATGTCTACACCCGCTATCTACAGCGTCCTGGATATGCTTATCGCATGTTATTTATCAACAGTAACAACTGAGTTTTTACTATTTTTCACGCATTGCTGATCTAAAGCCATGAATCATATCACTAGTAGCAGTTGCCGTCTTATCGGGATCCCCATTTTTACTCTTAAAACGCTCAAGAAATTTAGTGACTACAGCTTTATCTTTTCCCATCTTGTACAAAGAGAACGCGTCCAATGGACGCTTGTCTTCTTTTGCCTTTATCATCAATTTCGATTTCAGGATGAGATAAGAAAACAGTTATATAATTGTGACCTTTATGGCTATATTCATCAACTCCAATAGCATTAACATCTGCAAAATCTTGAGCTTTTAAAGCGTCAATTTACATGGTAGTTTAACACTCTCCATATACGTGTGTCATGTTCCCCAATTTCCCTAGCAACAGCAGCCACTATCATATGCTTTACAAGGGCTAAAATCACATCAGAGTAAAACCACTACCAATTCTACTCCAAGGTACTTCTATAGTCTTCTTTTTACCATCTAGTGTTTCAACTCTTGGTACTCTTGCATGAATGTAACAACGGTATTGAAAAAAATTGAGATGCCTGGATACTCTTTCTTTTGTATCATAGACTTTGCAAGGTTCTGAACAACCGACAAAGGTCAAAATTAGAACCTTCTCTAAAGTCTACATTGATATGCATCTGGATAACAGTTAAATCTTTTAAAGAAGGTACTAATCCAAAATCTTTAATATACCAAGGTTCTTTTATCCCAAGCAACAATGCAAATAATTCCTGAAAATGTGTATCAAATGTTTGGTTATCCATGTTATATTCCCTCTTTTTCATAAAGTTATATAACACAGCTATTAACCTATATCAAATATTAGCTACCCATACTAAACAGCGAAAGGCCATATTTTTAAAACTAATATGTTCCAAGGTAGTAGTACATCATGGTTTGCTACCTTGTTTATTACTTTAAAACTATAAGTTTTCTTTCAATACAATAAAAATCTAGAAAGTGACCTACTCCATCAATTATCTTTGCGCCTTCTTTTGCAAGAGAGTAGCCTATTTGAGATTTTAACGCGGAATGATGAACAAAGACTTCTTTACCCAGATCTAAGGCAGTTTTGGCAATCTCTAAGATAGAGAAATTGGTATCAGTTGAGAACACGATTAAAGCTTCAGGAAGGGTTGCTAATAAGTAGTTTTTTCCTTTAATCCCAACAGAATCTATTTTAGAGGACGGAATTGAAAGTGATAATACTCCACCATCCTTTGCCATTGCCTTAGCTGAACAATTATCTTTATTCAAGATACCATGGTTTAAGACAACATAATATGGACTATTACCATAAAAGGCACCATTTCTAACACCTCTTTCAATGCCTCTCCCGTCCCCTGTTATTATACTAATGTTATTTAGAGAGAGTTCTTTAGCAAACTTATAAGCAATACTTTCATTTTCTTTACTGCAAGAATAGTCCCCTATTAGGGCTACTGTGGGTTTAATGTTTTTAAGAGTTCCTAAGTAAGTGATATAAAAAGGTGGACGAACATTTTCTTTAAGACGCTGAGGATACTCACTATCACAATAGAAGCTAAAGTTTATAAAGTTATCATAGGCCAAGGCTAAGTCTTTATAGAGCGCTTTATTATAAGAGATAGCCTTAATTTGTTTAGAGTACAACAACTCTAACTTTTGTTCAAAAGTTAGATAAGAGGCGGCAATAATTAAAGAATCCTTCATATAATATCTAGCAAAGAAACTAGAAAAGTATTAAATAAACTCCCAAAGTATTTTGATAAACAAGAGCGCTAAGACACAAACCATAACAGATTTAACTATTTTTCCACCACCTTTTACTGCTACTGTACTACCTACAAGGTTTCCGAGGATAGACGCAAACAAGCAAGGAATAGCAATCTTATAGATGATGTTGCCATGTATGATAAAAGAGGTTAAGGCGGCAATATTAGACGATAAGTTTACAAGCTTTGTATTACCGCAAGCATCTAAGATAGAAAAGCCTATAATAGAGGTAAAAGCAAGAGTTAAAAACATACCAGTTCCGGGTCCAAAAAAACCATCGTAAACTCCAATTACAAAGCCTAAAATTGCACAAACGAGGTAAAGAGTACTACCACTTAACAGTGACTCTCGTTGCAATTTTGGTTTTTTAAGTGTAAAAAAAGCAATTATAGGAACGGCTATTAACATCAAGTACTTTAAAAAGAGGTCAGAGTAAAGTATTGCTAGTTGGCTACCAAGAATGGAGCCTACAAAAGAAAAGGCAGCTGTAAAGAGCCCTATCTTAAAGTTTACCGAATGATTCTTTCTGTAAACTCCTAGTGCAAACAGGGTTCCAAACGTGGAAGCAAACTTGTTGTTGCCTAGTACATAAAGAGGAGGAAGACCGAAAGCATAGTAGCTAGTTACGCTAATAAGGCCGCCGCCACCAGCAATCGAGTCGACAAAGCCTGCAAGAAAGATTAAGAAGAATAGTAAGATATAGGCTATAAGGGAGAGTTCAATCATTTTTAGTTTCCTTTTCAAGTGGGTTTAATGCATCAAATTCTTTTAGTAGATCTCTAGTGTCTAAATGAGTATACAACTGTGTGGTCTTTATGTCTTGGTGTCCAAGCATTTCTTGCACACTTCTTATATCAGCCCCACCTAGTAGTAAGTGAGTTGCAAAGGAGTGGCGAAGGGTGTGAACGGTGGCATCTAAACCATACTCTTGTGTTATTTCATGAAAGCGCTTATGTACTCCTTGTCGAGTAAGTCTTGAACCGCGGCGGTTTACAAATAACGCTTCTTCTTTAAAATTAGAGGTTATTAACTGAGGTCTTACTTTTTCAAGGTAGATAATAAGTGCATTTTTAGCAATTTGACCAATAAAGCAAATTCTCTCTTTATTCCGTTTTCCAATAACCGTTAACTGGTTATTATCTAAATCGAGGGAAGAGACATTTAGCGTTATTGCTTCACTAATTCTGAGACCACAAGAGTAGATAACTTCAAAGATAACCCAATCTCGAACAGAGAGAATGTCCCCATCTCGATATAACGCTTTTAAGAGCAAATCTGTTTGTTGCTCAGATAGAGTTTTAGGAAGAGTGACCTCTTTTTTTGGTTTCTCTAACATCTTAGCAACATCGGTAGAAACTAAATTGGTAAAGACAGCAAAGCGATAAAACGCTTTAACTGAGGAGATAATTCGACTCTTAGTTCGTGAAGATATTTCAACATCGCGACTGGCAAGATAAGCTTCCAAATTGGAAAGCTTTGCATCCTTTAATAAAATATTTTCATCTTTTAAGAAATTAAGCAAAAGAAGTGCATCGTTTAAATACACTTCTTGAGTTTTATCACTTAATCTTCTTTGAAATTTTAAGTAACGATAAAAATCTTTAAGAGTTAAGTTTTGCTCTATTATCTTACTTATTTTCATCGTCATCATTTCGCTGGTAACGCAATACTGCTGGAACGGAGTAATCATTTGATGGAGTTCGTTTTCCAAGCTGTTGTTGTAAATCTTGCCATCGGTTAACAGTAATTGCTTCCGCTTCTGTTGGTTGTGAAGTTACTTTCTTCTCTTCAACAGGAGGTTGAGCAGAAGGTTGTTTTTGAGTTGGGAAAGTCGGAGAGAAAGAATTGTTATTATTGCTAGTTTCCATAGCAGTAAAACGTCTTCTCATACCTTCACTATCGACTTCAGCACCAGTTACTTCAGCTCTTTCAAAACCAGTTGCAACTACAGTGACTTTAATTCTATCACCAAGTTCTGGGTTGTAAGCTTGTCCTGCAATAATTAAGGCATCATCTGGGCAGTTAGCAGTAATTAACTCAACTACATCTTGATACTCTTGAAGTGTAAGGTTATCTGAACCAGCAAGGTTAACTAGCACGCTCTTAGCTCCATCAATGGAAGCATTCTCAAGCAGAGGATTAGAAATAGCTTCTTTTGCTGCATCAATTGCTCTATTAGAACCTTCTCCAAAGCCAATTCCCATTAGGGCATCACCCTTACCTTTCATGACAGTTTTAACGTCCGCAAAGTCGATGTTAATTTCACCAGGCTCTGTAATGAGTTCACTTATTCCTTGTACCCCTTGATAAAGTACATCATCTGCAATTAGGAACGCTTGCTTAATTGGGGTATTGTTTTCAACTACTTTTAAAAGATATTGGTTAGGAATAAGGATTAAGGTATCTACTTGCTTTCTAAGTCTCTCTATACCTTGTTGAGCTAACATCATCTTCTTCTTGCCTTCAAAAGCAAAAGGGGTTGTAACAACTGCAACGGTTAAAGCATTGCAAGACTTTGCAATTTCAGCAACTACAGGAGCGGCTCCTGTACCAGTTCCACCACCCATACCTGCGGTAATGAAAACCATATCTGTATTTTCAAGTTCAGCTTTAATTTCTTCTTTACTTTCAACTGCAGCTTTTTCACCTACTTCAGGAATACCACCAGCACCAAGACCTCCAGTTAATTCCTTACCGATAGCAATACGGGTTTGGGCATTACTTCGTTGTAAAGCTTGAACATCTGTATTGAGTGCAAGAAATGAAACTTTTTTTAAGCCGGAAGCAATCATTCTATTAACTGCATTTCCACCAGCACCACCAACTCCTACAACTTTTATGATAGTTGGAGCTGCTTGTTCACCATTTGTTGTGTCTTCAATATCAAAAATTCCAAAATTCATTCCATTTCTCCTAGAAAAGTTTTCCAAAGACATTCTTTATCTTTGCAGAAAAACTTTTTTTCTCTTTAATTACTCTATTATTAGAAGTATCCTTTAATTTCTTTGCCTCAGTCTTTAATAAACCTAATACAGTTGCATATCTTGGGTCAATATAACTTCTGTCTAAGCCACTTAAAGCTTCCGGAAAACCAATGCGGGCTGGAAGCTTAAAGATTTCACTTGCAAGCTCTGTCGCACCAGATAATAAAGAACCTCCACCGACTAAGACAACACCACCACCAAAGCCACCTGAAATATTATTCTTTTCAAGTTCAATTTGCAACATTGAGAAGATTTCTGCCATACGAGGTTCAATAATCTTACTTAGTTCTCTCTTTGGCATCTTAATAGCTGGAAGTCCTCCAACTTGTGGGATGATAATCATATCATTAGGATCGACTGAGGGAATATGACACGCACCATTTTCACATTTAATTTGCTCAGCCATAGCTTTTGGTTTATTCAAAATAAAAGCTATATCATTTGTAACGTTATCACTTCCAATATTAATTCCACCAGTATACATGGGAGCACCATTTACATAGGCGATCATATTTGAAGTACCTGCTCCAATGTTGATCAAGATAGTACCCATTTCCTTCTCTTCAACTGAGAGTACAATTTCACTATCTGCAACAGATTGTAAAATCATACGTTGAACTTGTAGCCCTGCTTTTTGAACACATTTTCTCTGGTTCTGGCAAATAGAAGAAGAGCCTGAAACTAATAGTACACGGCTTTCTAAGCGGTGACCTAACATATCAATCGGATCTTTAATACCGGTACGAGTATCGACTTGAAAGTCCTGAACTAGGGTGTGTAAGAACTCTCTATCTTGAGGTAGTTCAACCGCACGCGCAACATCAAGAGAACGATAGATATCTTCTCTCTTTATCTCATGTTCTTTGTTGGTAATTCCAACAACTCCATTACTAGGCGTTCCTTCTATATGGTTACCACCTACTCCTAATATTACAGAATGGACCTCTGAGCCCGCTTGAAGTTCCGCTTCATTGATCACAGAATTAATAACTTTTAAGGTTTGTTCAATATTTACAATAGAACCAAAACGAACACCTTCAGATTGTTTTTCGCAGATACTGTCAACCATTAGCTGGCCATCCTTATTTACAGAACCAACTACTGCTCGTGTCCAAGAAGTTCCAATATCTAACCCCATCATTATTTTATCTGTAGCCACAATATTACCTCTATTTTCTTTTAACTAATGCGTGCTTATAAATATCATACTTATGAAAAGCGCCAGTAAGAAGATAAGTG
>CAYYEN010000178.1:0-6263 GCA_964470795.1 uncultured Spirochaetaceae bacterium
GCGCGAAAACTACCCATTTTATGCCACTGTTTGCCCCTACAATCAACTTTTATCCATTACTTAAAATTGGCTTCACGCTCATTCTTTAGCAGTGGACAAATTTTTTCGTTCCGTTCAACACCACGCGACCTTTGCACCACTTGATAATTGCTTCCGGGTCGTGGACAATAGAATCGTAAAATCTTTCTGCTGCTGTTTTGTCATTTTTTTTCATGGCGTACCTCAAAACGGAGCTTCTTCGCCGCTCAATTCATCAGCCAATATCTGCCATGATTTCTTGCTGTTATACTCTTTCATCATGAGCCGCCCACTAACCGTTATATGATCACCTTTTCTGATTCCTTTCGCAATTTCGTGGTTCATGCCGTTGAACACTACAACGTCAACCCATTCGTTTACCCACGTTTTGTCTTGCTGGCGGAATCCCATTGAACATGGGATGATTAAAACTTTTCCGGCGTCTTTGATGTCATTGGTGACTTTCAACTTCTGATTTACTGCAAAAATTCCAAACTTTTCTTTGCTTTCCATTATTTAGCTCCTTTAAATTTTTACTTAATCCTTATATCTTATCTTTGCCACTCCAGGCATATCGTCAGAACATCCGTCTAAATATTCTTCCATGCCCAACATTGCTTTGTGGACTGCTTGTGGATCGCATTTGTCGCGGACTATCAGGTGCATGGCCTCAATAAAACACAGCGTTTTTCGCACGCCAAAAGACGCTTTGTTAAAATCAGTGAAACAACCAAGCTGCGTCATTTCGTATTTATCGCTTGCCCTTATTCTGTCAGGCCAATCAACCAATGCAACCTGATCCGTTCCTGGATTCCAACAAAGCATTTTATCTTTTTCTCTTTTCATTTTCACCACCACTCATTAATAGTTAATTTTGTTCATGTTTCTTATTGTTTGTGTTTTTTCGTCAAATATCACTTCAAAACGGCAAGTTTCACCGTTTCTGTGCTTGGCAACGTCTAATTCTGCAATCCCTCGTTTCGGGTTATCCTCTGCTTTGTTATAAAATTCATCACGGTAAATGAAAATGATGATGTCCGCGTCCTGTTCTATAGCTCCTGACTCGCGCAGGTCCGAAAGCATTGGATGTTTATCTGGCCTATTGTCCACTTGCCTGTTGAGTTGTGATAAGGCAATTACTGGAATTTCCAGTTCCCGAGCCAATCCCTTCATTGTCCTGCTAATTTCGGCAACCTGTTGCTCGCGTGAATCATGTTTACCGGCTGTCCTAACTAATTGAATATAGTCAACAATAACCAATCCCAAATTGGCTTCTTTCTTCAAACGCCTGGCTTTCGTGACAATTTCCGTTGTGATAATACCAGGCTTGTCGTCCATGAATAACGGCCATTGCGCTATGTTGCCCACTGCTTCAATGCAGTTTCCCCAATGCGTTTCAATAATGCGTCCGCGTCGTAAATTTCTTGAATTAATTCCGGTGTTTTTCGCCAATATCCGCGTCATTACAGAATTAGACGGCATTTCCAGACTGTAAATGAGCGTTGGGACACCGGAAGCGGCTACATTGGCAGCGATATTTCCGGCTAATGCTGACTTGCCCATACCCGGACGACCGGCAACAATTATCAAATCGCCATTGACCAGGCCGCCAATGGTATTATCCAAATCAATCAGGCCGGTAGAATGGCCGATCATGCTTCCCGGTTTACTATATCGTTGTTCTATCTCCTGCCATGTTGCCTTCACAATATCCTTTGCCGTCTTCAATGTTTCCTTTTCATTGGCAAGTGACAGGTTTAGGATATTCTTTTGCGCTTCTTCCAGCTTTGCTTGTGTGTCGTCTGAACTGTAAATTGAATCAATTACTTTGGAAGTTTCTGTAATTATTCGCCTTTCAATGGATTTCTTTTTTATAATTTGCGAGTATGTTGCAACGGAAAACGGGGAGAAATACTTATCAAGAAGTCCAGCAATGTATGTATTTCCACCTGTTTGTTTCAGTTTGTCAGAGTCTTCCAGTTGTCGGCAAACGGTAATAATATCAGCGGCTTGTCCTTTTTCGCTCAATTCCATAATAGCGGAAAATATGTTTCTATGCGCCGTGATATAGAAGTCTGCCGCTGTTATCCTAGCGTCGGAAATGGTTTCATTATTGTAAAGCATTGCCGCCAGTATCGCCTGTTCAGTGTCGGAGTCGTGAGGCATAACTCGTGATGTCTGGTTATCATATTCCATTGATCATTCTTCCTTTCCCTGTTTGGCAATTAACACAACCATATTCGAGTAGATCAGCTTTCATTATCCGGTCTCCGCAAACCGGACAGTCAAGAAACGGAGAAGTTACTTTTGTTGGTGGTGTTGGTGGATGTGTTTCTATTTCGTCGTTCCATCGTTTCTGGTTCAGCCATGTTGCCGGGTGCGGTATGTATTGCCCGTTGTCCTTTTTCCATCCGTCTGTTTTTTTGAACTGGTTAATTTTTGTAACCAGTTCTTCAACTGGCGGACGTTCACCGTTAAGTTTGACCCATGCTTTCCATGCCGGTTCTTTTCCGATGTGCTTTGGATATGCGTTGTAGAATTGGAGAAATTCGGACGTATATATTTTCTTTTGTATATTTTCTTTTGTAATAGTTTCTTTTGTGGTTACACTTTTCATTAACGGTCTATTAATGTTTTTATTAACGGTTCGTTTATCAAAACATTTACGGTTAATGTTTTTATTAACGGTCTCCCATGTATCGAAGTCCTTATTAAGACTGTACTTTTTCACTATACCGTTAATGTTTTGTGTAACGGTTAATATTTTCATTAACTGTAGCTTATTGATAATTTGCGAAGCTCTTACTTTAATTACATTAAGTGCTTTCATTATTTGCGTTAATGAAATTGCGTCTTCTGTTTTCTGAAACCCGTAAGTTTTACGAATTACAAACAGCGTTACTCTTAATTCCTGTCCTGATAAATCTTTGGAAATTAATGCGTCCATAATTTCATTAGCTATAGCTGTATAACCATTTTCTTTTTGGGGATTAGCCATTTCATCTGCTCTCCTTCATCATGTGTCACGAGCATGATTAATCTCTTGTTATTGGCGGAAGGGATGGAGAAGGTTCATCCTTTTCGGTTGCAAGCCTATCCGCCATTTTGTTTAATTTACTATGTAATTCGTATATTTCTTTTTCGGTCAGTTCTATAAGCTGACGTTTTAATTCTATTTTTCGTTCAATAATCTCTTTTTCAGTCATAGCTAAAACGGAACCTCGTCAGGATACTTTGCCATCGCTAACTGTATCTCCGCTTCCTCGTCTGATAGTCCGCCGTCAACGGTCATGATGGCCAGCCTTTCAAGCTCTTCTACTGTGTATTTATCGAGCCATTTTTGCGGGAAAGGTTTGATTTCGTTCATAGATTAACCTTATCGCGTTCATGTTGCGCCTTATGGCAGTCTGGGCAAAGTGTCTCAAGTTCGGAAGGTTCAACGAGGATATGCCGGTAGACATAATCAACCACCTGTTCCCATTGAATCCCCGCCAAATGATGCACGCACACTTTTTGCTCCTTCCCTTTGACTTTACTCTGCTTGACTCCGCAATGTTGGCAGGTGTAGCCATCGCGTTTGAGAGCTTCCGCTCTTTCACGGCTTCGGAGCCATAGTTGATGTAATGCTGCTTTCACTTTTGATCGAGGCGTTCTGGTTGATATTGGTTTTCTTCTCATAGAAAAATTCTTTCAAACAATTTAGCGGCGCCATAAACTGCTAGGAAAATTATGGCTGAAAATGCTGATGTAATGGCAGAGGTTATAAAAATAGCTTTGTAGTTCATGCGGCATCCTCTTTTCTGGCGCTCTGTAATTCAACCGAAATGTTACGGCATATCTTTATAATGTTGCTGCATGCTTCGATGCGTCTGGAGTCATTCTCTAGGGTCTCAAGGTATTCTATGATAGCATCCATGAAGGCATCTTCCTTGCCTCCATCGGATAGACGGATTTTTTCTTTCCAGTCATCACGTTCCTTTGTCTTTGCAATCATGTTTGATGCAGCGGTATGTAATGCGTCACGCATCCCATCTAAGAGGTCATCTGTTTTTGTGTGGGATGTTTTATATTCTGCTGCCCTTTGTTCGCGTTCCTTAAATGCTTGTTCTGTTCTCTCTTTCTGTTTAATTTCAGCTTCCTTGTCTTTCTGGATGCGATAATCAAGAGAACGATCCCATCCATCAGGCTTCTGCCCTGTCTTGCGGAATTGCGAAATTAGAGATCGTTTTCGTTCTTCCTCTGATAACTTCGCTAGTCTTTCTTGATTTTTCTTCTCTGTCAGTTCTTCGTAGGTAAGTAGTTTTTGCTCTTCTGGAATATAGCGTTCAAGCCAGCGATATGCCTTTTGTTCATATAATCCAATATACGACAAATAATCCTTAAAAGAGTTCAACTTACTCCTATCTGTGAGTAAGTCATTTCTTACGCCCTTATTTGAGTAATACTCTTTTGCCTTATGAAGCTCGTCAACTATTTCTACTGTCATCCGTGAATAGTTACTGATTTTTATTTTAAGATTTTTTGCTGATTCTTCAGGATTGAACATCAATGCTAAATCCATTTAAAATATCCTCCAATTCTTCAATGTCTTGTGGTGATAGTCTGAACCATTCTGTTTTGATTTTTTTATGGCTGAATTTTTTATGAAGGTGATTTTCTATTATTTTGTATGATGAAGTTTCAAAAATTTTAACTAGATGAATTTCAAATGGTAAAGCACGTTCAATATTAGTTATGCGGCTATAAATGTTCTTGCTTGACCCTATTTTGTAATATTCATCCAAAATTGAAATAACATATATTCCAGCTTTATTTTTACATGATACTATCTCGTAATCATTCCAAAAATCATCGCACAATAATATGCCTATGTTCATAAAATCATAAAGGTCTTTATGTTTTTTAATTCGGATTCTATGGTTATCGTGGATTAAGTTCATATCCGTCCTCCCGAAGAAGCTTGCCGATATAATTAACTCCCTTTTGCGTAGTCATTGTTTTATTGTATATTCCTTCATAGCCATCACGTTCAAACGCTTCTCTGACTATTTTGAAATAACCAGCATCAACATAAGATTGATAAGGTTCGTTGTTGTATCTGAGGATTTTTCTTTCCTTGAGATATTCAAATAGATTGTTTCTCCCCATGCCCCGATAATTTAGAACCTTTGCAACGGCTGACATTTCGATTAAATGGTCAGTACCCATAACAACATCATACATTTCAACTTTGGGCATAAGGTCGTGATTGATATGCGTATTTAATTCATTTATTTTCTGATCGGCTTTTTCAAGTGCATCTACCGCAAATTTTAAAAGTTCCAGTGGATTACTGAGCCTCTTTTTAAATTCTTCTTGCACCCGTTCTTGAATCATCATGTCTTCTGCTGTGTTCATATTTCCTCCTTATTGATTACACTAAGTGTAAGATTTTAGGCATAAAAAAAACATATTAGCCCGCATTATGTAATTTTGCGGATAATAAAAAATCTATTTCTTTTTCAGATGAATTTTTAATAGCTGTTTGACGTCTAAACCGTCCTTTTCTGCTTCATAAAGCAGTTTCACAAGTTCATCCTCCAGCCGCAGGCGCAAAACAATATCCTGCTCCGATGGTGATAATTTTTCCAGCGGTCTTTTCCTTAAAATCTGGTCAACGCTCATTACGCCTCCTATAATTAACATGCGCAGAAAAAAGAATGACAGCTTCCTACGGCCAGACCGTAACTCCGCGATCCTTTGCTTTGCGTGTTTCATGCCTGATTTTTCAAGCTTTTCGGCTAGTTCTGTTAGTTTCCCCCGATGAGACGCAATTATATTAAGTTCGGGGATTAAGATTTCCTGCTGTATAAATTCGAAAAAGTGATCTTCCATGTCATCCTCAATACGATAAGTTACACCATATGTCAATAATATAATCATGCAGTCGTGAAAATAAAAATTAATTACAAACAGTGTAACTTTCCCTTGACAAGCAAAATCCATTATGTTACACGCTATGTAAATTTAAAAAGCTTCCTTCCCCGCTAATAACGGAAAGTGAATGAGGCTCCAAAGTCCCCATTGCAGGCGTTCCACAAGGCCGGGTGAGGCACGAACAAAGGGGGATTAAACCATTAGAGAGATGGTCCTGACTGTAAATCAGGCGTCCCTAGGACTCAGTAGGCGCGACTCCTACATTCCCCACCATAAATCAGGAGGGAACATGGAAACCGTATTCATCAAGATTCGCAATTATTGGGTAG
>CAYYEN010000179.1:0-6263 GCA_964470795.1 uncultured Spirochaetaceae bacterium
TATTAAGCTTTTAACCTTTAAGAAAAAGGGGGTATATCGTAAAACATGGCAAACGGCCAAAGTCTTATTGTATTTTAAGGAGGCTTTTACCATAGCTTCACACTCAGCTAAGGAGCCACTCATAGGCTTTTCACAAAGGACATGGTAGCCTTTTTCAAGGGCTAGCATAACTGGCTCAAAGTGGTCTTGATCTTGCGTACAAACAAAGACGCAATCAGCCTCTATTTTATGGTTAAAGAGTTCTTTGTAATCTTTAAAGACTTTATCGTCTTCAATATTATGAGCCTTTTTAAAGCTTAAACGTCGCTCTTCGATAGGCTCTGCGACCGCTACAAATTTTAGTTCATCACTATGGGTTAAGGCATAAGGAGCATAGGCATCAGCGCCTCTTGCACCAGATCCTATTAGTATTGCTTTTATCATAGCTTAAGCATAATTACTTTTAATTTTCTTAGCAATTGACTAAACGAAAGAAGTCCACCGAAGTGGACTCCATAAACTAGTAAAACGATTATAATTCTATGCTATCGCCTTTAGCCTCTGTTGCTTCTTGCGAAACATAAGAAACCGGTTTTATACTTTTATAAAAAGCTAATTCAGAAACAGTCATGTAAGGATAAATCCAGAAAGAAAGAATTCCAAAAGTTAGAATACTTAACAACCACCAACCTATAAAGGTTAGATAAAGGCAAAATAGACTTCCTTTATGGCCTTTCATCATTCTGCTACTTACTTTAATTGCATCACTTATCTTCATCTCCGGATTTTCATAGAGTATGAAAGGTGCCATTGAGTATCCAAGTGCTTTAATAATTCCAGGAACTATTAATAAGAGGCTCCATAAGAAGCAATAAATTTCTGTTAAGAAAATCATACACCAGTTCTTACCATTTCCTTTAAACCCACTAAAAATATCTGACATCATAATTTCTTTCTTATTGAAGTAGAAATTATAAAAAGCAATTTTATAAGCCCAATAAAAGAATGGGAAAAGAATTGTTGAAAGGAGAACTCCTGAGCGCAAATATACATGACGATAGGAGAATATGCTCATTGAAAAAATATTGGTCAATACTATATAGAGGAGAGTAAATAAAGCAGTTTGTCCTCTTTTACCGGTTAATAAATCTCTTGCTTCAGCTCTGTAATCACGTGCTAACATAGAACACCTCCGTTCAATTATGATTAATTATAGATTACTTCTAATCCATATTGCAAACATATAATGTATAAACATTTTTGCTTAAGAAAAAACCTCTCTATCGAAGTTATCCAATAGAGAGGTATCTAATCAAACCATCTTTAATCTATTAAAGAGTTTCGCTCATTACAGCGCCACACTTCTCATAGAAAGCGAGTCTTTCTTTAGCGTCCTTAGCAGAAGCAGCAAAGAGTTCATCAGCTTGCTCAGGGTTGGTCTTATAAAGAGAGGAGTAACGAACTTCGCCCTTAATAAAGGTTTCATAATCTGCAGTAGCTGGTTTGGTTTCCCAAGTAAACTTGTTACCAACAGCAGCTGGATTATATCTGTAAAGTGGCCAGTAACCAGCCTCTACAGCCTTCTTAGCTTCAACCTGAGAATATCTCATGTTAATACCGTGGTTAATACATGGTGCATAGCAGAATACAATTGAAGGTCCGTTGTAAGCAACAGCTTCTTGTAAAGCGTTCTGTGTCTGTTGTCTGTTATAACCAAGTGCACAAGATGCAACATATACATGGCCGTAGCTCATACACATGAAGCCCATGTTCTTCTTACCAATCTTCTTACCAGCATTTGCGAACTTAGCAACTGCAGCAATAGGAGTAGCTTTAGAAGCTTGTCCACCAGTGTTGGAGTAAACTTCAGTATCGAGTACTAAGATAGTTACGTTCTTACCAGAAGCAACTACGTGGTCAACACCACCGTATCCGATATCATATGCCCAACCATCACCACCAATGATAAGTACATTCTTCTCAGCAAAGTAATCTTTAAGTTCAACTACCTTAGCTAAGATTGCTTTGTTTGCATCAGTTGCAACTTCAGCAGCAAGTAAAGCTTGTACTTCTTTTTGAGCTGTGATAGAAGCTTCGCTCATATCAGTCCAAAGAGAATAACACTTCTCGATACCAGCTTTGAGAGCATCTGAAATACCAAGAGCGATGAGTTCATCACACTTAATCTTTAAGAGGTTTCTGTTGCTATCTACAGCGAGACGCATACCTAAACCATATTCAGCGTTATCTTCAAAGAGGCTGTTACCCCAAGCTGGACCTTGTCCGTCAGCACGTTTTGTGTATGGGATTGTTGGGAAAGTACCAGAGTAGATTGAAGAACAACCAGTAGCGTTAGCAACAATTGCTCTCTCACCACAAATTTGGGAAAGAAGTTTAACATAAGGTGTTTCACCACAACCTGCACAAGCACCAGAGAATTCAAATAAAGGTTGCTTGAATTGGAGACCCTTAACAGTCTTCATATTGAGGTTCTCAAGGTTATCATAGGTGAGATCTTCGAAGTAGTTGCAAACTTCATCGCCACCATTGTCTCTCTCATCTTGAGCAGAAACCATAGTAAGAGCTTTTTCTTTTGCAGGACAAGCTTCGATACAAACACCACAACCTTGGCAGTCTTCAAGGTAAACTTGAATTCTGAATTGGTAATCTTTGTCATTCTTAACGTTTGACTTAATTACATCAAATCCCTTAGGAGCTTTTTCTACATCTGATGGGAGAACTTGTTTAGCTCTGATAGCAGCGTGTGGACATGAAGATACACATTGGTTACATTGAATACATTTTGCAAAATCCCAATGAGGAACAAATGCAGCTACACCACGTTTCTCAAGTTTGGTAGTTCCACTAGGAAGTGTACCATCATAAGACATTGCAGATACTGGAATATCATTACCTTTGAGGTGCATGATTGGTTCAATGATGTTCTTAGCAAATACGGTAGCATCTTCTGGGATGAGTTTCTTTGGTTCATAGCTAGCTGTGATAGTAGCTGGAACTTTAACTTCAACGAGAGCTTCAGATGCGCCATCAATAGCAGCCCAGTTCTTCTTAACAACTTCTTCACCTTTCTTTAAGAAGGTCTTCTTAACATACTTCTTGATGAGTTCAATTGCTTCAGCTTCTGGTAATACACCACAAATCTTGAAGAAAGCAGCCTGCATAACAGTATTAATACGAGTTCCAAGTCCTGCCTTAGCAGCAATTGAAAGAGCATCAATGTTGTAGAATCTGATATGTTTCTTAATGATGAGTTCTTGCATTTCTCTTGTGAGGTGAGCGAAAACTTCATCTGAAGGAATTTGGCTATTGAGTAAGAATACACCATTCTCTTTTAATGGAGAAAGCATATCATAACGGCCAATGTAAGCTGGGTTATGACAAGCAACAAAGTCAGCATGGTCGATTAACCATGGCATATCAAGTTTGCCATTACCAAATCTTAAGTGAGAAATTGTAATACCACCAGACTTCTTTGAGTCATAAGCAAAGTATGCTTGTGCATTCTGATCTGTGTTATCACCAATAATCTTAATAGAGTTCTTGTTAGCACCAACAGTACCATCAGAACCGAGACCCCAGAACATGCAAGAAACAACACCAGCAGGAGTTACGTTGATAGAATCTTTAACAGGAATAGAAAGACCAGTTACATCATCATTAATACCAACAGTGAAACCGTGGAAAGCATCTGCAGATGCGAGGAAATCGTAAACAGCTTTTGCATGAGAAGGTGTAAAGTCTTTAGAGGAAAGTCCATAACGACCACCAATAACCTTAATACCTGTTCTCTTTTGTAAATCAAGAGCAGCTACTACATCGAGGTAGAGTGGTTCACCTACAGAACCTGGCTCTTTAGTTCTATCAAGAACAGCAATTCTCTTAGCAGATGCAGGAATTGCAGCTACGAAATGTTCAGCTGAGAACGGTCTGTAAAGTCTAACTTTTAATAAACCAACTTTACCACCTAACTTGTTGAGGTATTCAACAGCCCAATCGAAAGTATCAGCAGCAGAACCCATAACTACAACAACATCTGTTGCATCAGCAGCACCAACGTAATCAAATAAGTGGTATTGTCTGCCAGTAATCTTAGCAACTTGATCCATGTAATCTTGAACGATTGCTGGAACTGCATCGTAATACTTATTAACAGTTTCTCTTCCTTGGAAGTAAACGTCTTCGTTCTGAGCAGCAACTTTAATCATTGGATGTTCAGGGCGTTGAGCACGAGCTCTAAATCTTTCGATGTATTTTTCATCTACAAGAGTCTTAATATCATCATAAGAGATTTCTTCAACTTTCTGGATTTCGTGAGAAGTTCTGAAACCATCAAAGAAGTTTAAGAACGGAATCTGAGATTTAAGAGTTGCGAGGTGAGCTACAAGAGCCATATCCATTGTTTCTTGGATTGAAGAAGCACAGGTCATTGCAAAGCCAGTATTTCTACAAGCCATAACGTCTGAGTGATCACCAAAAATAGATAAAGACTGAGCAGCAAGAGCACGAGCTGAAACATGGAAAACTGTAGGAGTCATTTCACCTGCAATTTTGTACATATTAGGGATCATTAATAATAAACCCTGAGATGCTGTAAAGGTAGTTGTTAAAGCACCTGCAGCTAAAGCACCGTGAACTGCACCAGCAGCACCAGCTTCAGATTGCATTTCCATAATCTCTACTTTCTTACCCCAAAGGTTCTCGCGTCCAATTGATGCCCAGCTATCAGCGTATTCGCCCATAGGGGAGGAAGGTGTGATTGGATAAATAGCCGCTACTTCACTAAATGCATATGCAATATGAGCAGCTGCTGTATTACCGTCAATTGTTACCATTTTTCGATTCATTTTCTTACTCCATTTTGTGGTTATACCACATTTATTCCTAAAAAATTAAAAACCTATTTCCGGTTTTACTCACTATATATAATAACCTACAATGGACTAGTATGCAAGGAAAGTCTTGATTTTTCTATGCCAAAACTAAGAAAATGAAATATTATTTCATTTATTTAACTCCATGTTTTCATTATATATAACCATTAGGAAGTCTATCAAAAAAGAAAGAATGTTTAAAGTAAAAAAAATAGCCTGCTCTCAAGCACTAGAAAGCAGACTTTGAAGTCAAATTAAAGGGTTTTAATAGCCTAATTGGCACATTGCATCAGCAACTTTCTTAAAGCCGGCAATATTTGCACCCTTCACATAATTTATATAACCATCCTCTTCTCGCCCTTCTTTTATACAAGAAGCATGGATATTGATCATGATATCATGTAATCTCTTATCAACTTCTTCTCGCTTCCAAGGAAGATGCTGAGCATTTTGAGTCATCTCTAAGCCGGAAACTGATACACCGCCAGCATTTGCAGCCTTTCCAGGAGCAAAAGGAATACGATGGGAAATATAATATTCAGCCGCTTGAGCAGTACAACCCATATTAGAAGTTTCAATAACATACTGGACGCCATTAGCAACTAGCATCTTAGCATCCTCTTCATTCATCTCATTTTGAATAGCACAAGGGAAGGCCATATCGACTTTTTCACACCATGGTTTTCGACCTGCAAAGAACTTTGCATTAAAGGCTTTAGCATAAGGAGCAACAACATCATTATTACTAGCTCTTAATTTTAAAACAAAAGCGAGTTTTTCAGGAGTATTAATACCCTCTTCATCTAAGATATAGCCATCAGGTCCAGAAATAGTAACTACTTTTGCACCCAGTTCTGCCGCCTTTGATAACGCGCCCCAAGCAACATTACCAAACCCAGAAATAGCTATCCGCTTTCCCTTAATATCATCATTATGTGCTTTCAACATTTCTTGAGCAAAGTACATAGTTCCAAAGCCAGTGGCTTCCGGTCTGACTAACGAACCACCCCAGCCTATACCTTTACCGGTTAAAACACCTGCATTCTCATTCTGTAAACGTTTATACTGTCCATATAAGAAACCAATTTCTCTTGCACCAACGCCAATATCACCAGCAGGTACGTCAGTATCTGGTCCAATGTATTTTTGTAATTCAGTCATGAAAGAGCGACAAAAACGTAAGATTTCAGAATCTGATTTTCCTCTAGGGTTGAAATCTGAACCACCTTTTCCGCCACCCATAGGAAGCGTTGTAAGGCTATTTTTAAAGGTCTGTTCAAAACCTAAGAACTTTAAAGTCCCCAGCGTTACAGAGGAGTGGAAACGTAAACCACCCTTATAAGGACCTAAAGCATTGTTAAATTGAACTCTATAACCACGATTAACTTGAAT
>CAYYEN010000180.1:0-2678 GCA_964470795.1 uncultured Spirochaetaceae bacterium
ATTTCATTTTGTATTATAGCGAAAAAAGGCTGAAAAAGCAACGGGGATTTCGTAGGAAATGTAAAATGATGAATGCAAAATGCAAAATTGCGGTGTCCGCCTGGCGGACAATTCTAAATCATTTCAGAAGGAAATCCCCCCATTCTGCATTTTGCATTATTTTTGAAAGTGATTCCGCATTTCCTTCCTTGCCGCCTCCACTTCCAGCTTCAGCTCCCGGGCGGACATCCGCAGCACGCCGCTGTGGAGGCTGGACAGCTGCACCAGCGCGTCGGAGGTCGCCACCCGCACTGCGTAGCTGCCGCCGGTTTCGTAGGCCAGCGCTTGGATGTAGGCGTCCGCCGTCTCGCCCTCTTTGGTATAGACCACCTGAATGTTGTGAAACTGGCACTTTTTCCCGGGATTTCCCTTCTGTTTGTAGCCGTCAAATACCACAACCGTCCGGCATTTGGTGTAGCCCGCGTAGCTGCTGAGAATATCGCACAGCCGCCGTCTCGCGGCGTCCAGATCAGAGCGGGCCAGTTCGGACAGCTCCTCCCAGGCGAAAATAATGTTGTAGCCGTCCACAATCAGGTACCTGTTTTTCGGCGGGGCAACGGTCACTTCCTCGGTAGCCGGGCGGTTCTCCGCTCTGACCCCGTACTGGGGGCGGCGGATGGCGCCAAACTCCCGCTCCATGATGGCTTCCAGCGCCTTGTCCTCAAGGTGCAGGTTCCGGGTCAGAAGCTGGGGGGCTTTTTCCTCCTTCAGGCCGCTTTCCAAATGCATATAGTCCTTCACCTGATCCCACCGGACGTTAAAGCCCGCTCCATGGGCGCAGAAGACCGAATCCGGGGTGTTGTCCAGATCGCCTTCCGGGTCGTAACCACTTTCCATAATGACAGTCTCAGCATTGTGGCAAGGGGCGTAGCCGTGCAGGGAAAGCTGTAAGCGGCCCATGCCCTGCGTATAAGCGGCAAGGGTTTCGGCGTAGTCCTTCACCTCGGCAGCGGGCACCAGCCCCCGGAGGGTAGACAGGCTTCCGGAGGCCTCCGGGGCCTCGAACTGCCCGCCCATGGCCCGGATATCGGTAATGCCCCTGCCGATCTGCTCGGTGGGCGCCGTGAGAACAAAGTCGTACCACGGTTCCAGAAGTACGGATTTCGCCTGCATCAGCCCTTGCCGCACCGCCCGGTAGGTGGCCTGTCGGAAGTCGCCGCCCTCGGTGTGTTTCAGGTGGGCCTTGCCCACCAAGAGGGTAATTTTCATATCCGTAATGGGCGCACCGGTGAGGACGCCCCGGTGGGTCTTTTCCCGTAGGTGCGTCAAAATCAGCTTCTGATAATTCGGGTCCAGTACGTCCGTGGGGCACACCGTGTCAAACACCAATCCGCTGCCCCGGGGCAGGGGCTCCAAAAGCAGATGCACCTCGGCGTAGTGGCGCAGGGGCTCAAAATGGCCCACACCTTCCACGGTATTTTCAATGGTTTCCTTATAAAAAATCCGCCGGTCATCCAGCTCCACGTCCAGAGAAAACCGCTGCTTCACCAGCGCCTGAAAGATTTCCAGCTGCACCCGGCCCATGATCTGCACATGAATCTGCCCGTTCTCCCACAGGAGCTTCAGCTGGGGTTCTCCTTCCTCCAAAAGCCGCAGCTTTGGCAGCACCACCGCCGGGTCGGCCCCCGCCGGGAGCTTTACCCGGTAGGTCATCACCGGCTCCAATGAGCTTGCTTTGCCCTCCGGCTCCGCCCCCAGCGACTGCCCCGCGAAGGTCTGGGTCAGGCCCGTCACCGCAATCAGCTCTCCCGCTTCCGCGATCTCCGGGGCGGCGAACTTGTCGCCGGAATAGACCCGCAGCTGCAAAACCTTTTCCTCCACCGGTTCGCCCTTTGCGTTTCGATAGGTCAGGGGGGAACGAACCTTCAGACTGCCGCCGGTGATTTTTAACCACGTCAGGCGATTGCCCTGAGAATCCCGGGAAATTTTGTAGACCTTTGCCGCGAATTCCGGCGGATATTCTTTTTCCGGGGCGTATAGATCCAGAATCTCCAGCAGTTTTTCCACGCCCTCCAGCTTCAGTGCGGAGCCGAAGCAGCAGGGAAACAGCTTCCGTTTCTCGATCAGCCCCCGCAGATTCCCCGCCGTCACCGTGCCGGTTTCCAGATAGGTTTCCAGCAGCGCCTCGTCGCACAGGGCGGCGTTTTCCGCGATTTTCTCAAAATTCTCCCCGAAATCCACGCAGCCGGGGGAAAGCTCCCGGCGCAGGGCTTCCAGAAGTTTCCCTTTTTCCACCGTTGGCAAATCCATTTTGTTGACGAACAGGAAGGTGGGCACGCCGTAGCGTTCCAGCAGTCGCCACAAGGTCAGGGTGTGGGCCTGCACCCCGTCGGTGCCGCTGACGACCAGCACCGCGCAGTCCAAAACCGGAAGGGTGCGCTCCGCCTCCGGGGCAAAGTCCACATGGCCCGGGGTGTCCACCAGCGTAACACGCCGGTGGGCCGTTTCCAGCAGGGCCTGCTTGGAAAAAATGGTGATACCCCGGGAGCGTTCCAGCGCGTGGGTATCAAGAAAGGCGTCCTGATGATCCACCCTGCCCAGCACCCGCCGGGCCCCTGCCGTATACAGCAGCGCTTCACTCAGCGTTGTCTTTCCCGCGTCCACATGGGCAAGCAAGCCCAAACAACATGGCGTCTTAT
>CAYYEN010000180.1:2688-6259 GCA_964470795.1 uncultured Spirochaetaceae bacterium
CCCAGCCCAGCACCCGCCGGGCTCCCGCCGTATAGCCTCACTCAGCGTTGTCTTTCCCGCGTCCACATGGGCCACAAGCCCACAATTCAGGGGGCGTTTCTTCTGTTCCGTATGCATAGCAGCCCCCATTTCCCGTTGATGCTCCATTTACTTCTGTTCCGGCAGGGACATTGCCACTTTCTCCGGTGTGATGGGCAGTTCCCGGTGCCAGACGCCGGTTGCCCGGTAGATGGCGTGGGCAATGGCAGGGGCCGGGGTATTGATGACAATCTCGCCGATGGACTTGGCTCCAAAGGGGCCGGTGGGCTCGCAGCTGTGCTCGAATTCCACCCGCAGGCGGCCCATATCCAGCCGGGTGGGCAGCTTGTACTGCAGGAAAGAGTTTTCAATGGGGCGGCCCCGGTGGTCATAGGTCACATTCTCCATCAGGGTGTGGCCGATGCCCTGGACAATGCCGCCCTCGGTCTGAATGCGGGCCAGAGCGGGATTGATGGGGATGCCGCAGTCCACAACGGCCATGTAGTCAAGAATCGTCACCAGGCCCGTCAGCTTGTCCAGCTCAATTTCCACCATGCCCACCATGTAGGGCGGGGGAGAAACGGGAGAGGAGTGGGTGGCGGTAGCCTCGGCAGGCAGGGTTGCCCCCAGCTGTGTCTTATAGGCGATATCGGTCAGAGACACGGTCTGATCCGTATCGATCCGGCGGACCCGACCGCGCTCAAAGACCACCGCGTCCTTTTCACAGCCCAGCATTTCCGCGGCGATGGCGCGAATCTGGTCCTTCAGCTGGGTGCAGGCCTTTTCCACGGCCTTGCCGGTGATGTAGGTAGTGGAGGAGGCATAGGAGCCGGAATCATAGGGCGACGCGTCGGTATCCGCGCCGAAAACGGCAACATCGTCCAGTTCGCAGTCCATACACTCGGCGACCATCTGGGCAAGAATGGTATCACAGCCGGTGCCCATATCCGCCGCGCCAATGATCAAATTGTAGGTACCGTCCTCACTGAGCTTGACGGTGGCGGAGCCCACATCGATGTTGGAGATGCAGCTGCCCTGCATGGCCATGGCCACACCGGCGCAGCGAACCTTTCCGTTGCCCATATCCCGGACGGGATAGCGCTCCTCCCAGCCGAACATCCGGCGGCAGTGCTCCATGCACCGGTCCAGTGCGCAGGCATTGGCGCTCTCGCCGTAGTAGGCGGGCATCACCATGCCTTCTTTCACCATGTTTTTGTCCCGGATCACCGTAGGATCCATACCCAGCATTTCCGCCAGCTCATTCACCGCGGATTCCACCGCGAAAATACCCTGGGTAGCGCCGTAGCCCCGGTAGGCCCCCGCCGCCTGAAGGTTGGTGTAGACCACATCGTAGGAAAACCGGTGGGCCTCCAGGGAACCGGTGTACAGGGGGATGGACTTGTGGCCGGACAGGCCCACGGTGGTGGGGCCGTGCTCGCCATAGGCGCCGGTATTGGACAGGGTGTACAGATCCATCGCCCGGATTTTGCCTTCTTTGCTGGCGCCCAGCCGGACCCTGATTTCCATTTCGTGCCGGGGAGAACCGGCAATCTGGGCCTCTTCCCGGGTATAGCTGATTTTGGCCGGTCTGCCGGTTTTCATGGTGACAAAGGCGGGATACACATCGCACACGGCAGTCTGCTTTGCGCCGAAGCCGCCGCCGATCCGGGGCTTTTCCACACGGATGCGGCTCTTGGGGATGCCCAGGGCCCGGCTGAGAATCCGGCGGGTATGGAAGACAATCTGGGTGGAAGATACCACATGGAGCCGCCCGTACCGGTCCAGTTCTGTGTAGCAGATGAAAGGCTCCATCATGGCCTGATTGAAGGCCTTGGTGTGGTAGATACGGTCAAGGACAATGTCGCAGTCCGCCATAACAGCGTCTACATCCCCATAGGAGCTGACCTCGCTGGCCACCAGATTCCGCCGGTTATCCCCGCCAACCTCACAGGGCGGGAACCAGTCCGCCTCCGGATGCACCAGGATGGGGTTGTCTTTGGCGGTGTGAAAGTCCAGAACGGCTTCCAGCACCTCATACTTGACCTTGATAAGCTTCATGGCTTTCCGGGCGGCCTTTTCCGTCTCCGCCGCGACAATCGCCACCACGTCTCCCGCGAAACGGATATGCCGGTCAATGATCAGCCGGTCATAGGGGGAGGGCTCGGGATAGGTCTGGCCCGCGATGGCAAACCGGGTCTGGGGCACATCCTGCCAGGTGTAGATGTCCACAACCCCCGGCACCTTTTTGGCCGTGTCGGTCTTGATTTCCTGAACAAGCGCATTGGCGTGAGGGCTGCGGAGAATTTTGACCACCAGGGCATTTTTAGGGGTTACATCATCCACATAAACGGGCTTGCCCGTCAAAAGCTGCATGGAATCCTTTTTTCGGAAGGATTTTCCCACCGTCTTGTAGGTTTTCTGTTCCATAGCGTCCTCCTTTATCCCCTGCGGCTGTCCAAAAAAGCCCGGATGCCCCGGAGCTGACCGTCATAGCCGGAGCAGCGGCAGAGATTCCCGGCAAGAAATGCCCGGATTTCGTCATCGGTAGGGTCGGGGTTTTCCCGAAGCAGGGCAATGGTGTTCATCACAAAACCGGGGTTACAGAAGCCGCACTGATCCGCGCCCTGATCGGCAATAAAGCCCACAAACGCGGAGGCTTCCTCCTGAAGTCCCTCCAGCGTATCAATCTCATGGCCCTCCGCCCGGACCGCCAGCGTAGCGCAGGACAGGATGGGCTTTCCGTCCATCAGAACCGTGCATAGGCCGCAGTTGGAGGTATCGCAGCCCCGTTTGACGCTGAAGCAGCCCCTTTCCCGGAGGAAGTCCAGCAGCACCGTATCGGCCTCCGCCTGGCCCGCAATCAGCTTTCCGTTGAGCTTCAGTTTGATCTCCATATCAGATTCCTCCCAGTTCCAGCGCGGCCCGTTGGGTCAGCACGCCGATCAGATGGCTGCGGTAGGCAGCGCTGCCCCGGACATTGCCCTCTGTGGGGGCCTTTTCCGCGGCATATTCCGCAAATGCCTTGGCGCTGTCCGCGTTGATGCCGCCGGAGAGCAGACCGTTTTCATCCCGAATCACCATGGCTCTGGCAGGCCGGGCGCCGATGCAGGCACGGTATTCGCCCCCCACCCGGGAAACCGCACAGGTGATTACCGGCAGATCCGTCTGCTGATTGCGCATGGCGGTATAGACGATTCCGGCAGGGGTTTTTTTCACAATGAGCCGAAGAAGAAGATCATTGTCCTTTTTCATGGCGGCAAATTCCTCCAAAGGCACAATGCCGCCCTTGTACAGCTCCACATAGGCGTCCAGGCCCAAGAACACCGTCAGCACATCGGAGAACCCAAACCGGCCCCAGATGCTGCCGCCCACGGTGGCCATGTTCCGGAACTGTACTCCCACAATGTCTTTGACGGCGTTTCTGACCGCACCTCGGGTATAGGCGTTCAGCCCCTCGTGGAGCTCCAGCTGCCGGAGCGTAACCATGGCGCCGATCCGGTACGCCTCTTCGTCTTCCTCAATGGTATCGAGGCCCAGATCGCAAAGGTCAATG
>CAYYEN010000181.1:0-6221 GCA_964470795.1 uncultured Spirochaetaceae bacterium
TTCCATCAGCTTTTCCTGGGTGGTTTTCTGGGACATACAACGGATTTTTGAGGTCAGCATCAGATTCTTCTGCGCAATGCCCCTCAACAGATTATGCACCAGACGGCTGTGGAAGGGGCAGGCGTTGGAGCAGCCCGTCAGCACCCGTTTGCAGTCCAGAAGCAGAACCGCGCAGTTTTGCAAGGCAATGGCACTGACTGGCAGCGTTTCCACGCCCGCGCAGGCGAAGGCCTCTGCAAACAGCCCGCCGGGGGAGACCACTGTCAGTACGCTTCGGTTCCCATAATAGTCCGTCCGGACGATCTGCACCTGGCCGGACAGCACCACGCCCACAAATTCTGCGGGATCGCCCTCCAGAAACACCGGATTGCCTTTGGCAATGCCGGTGATTTTTCCGCCCAGACAGCTTAGCATCTGCTCCAGCTCCTGCCGGGAAATTCCGGAAAACAGGGGACATTGGGACAAAATATCACAATATTCTTCCATAATCAGCTCCTTTGTTGGAAATCTAACATACTTTCTTTCGCCAGTATAGTAAGCTGTTGATGTAAAGTCAAGATAATTGGAGGAAAGACTATGAATCATTCCATGTTTTGTTATCAGTGCGAGCAGACTGCCGGATGCACCGGCTGTGTCGGGAAGGCTGGAGTATGCGGAAAAAGTGCCGAAGTTGCCAAGCGGCAGGATCAGCTCACCGGGGCGTTAATCGGTCTTGCCCGGGCAGCGGATACGAACGTACCCACCGCGTCCACCCATCGGGCAGTCATCGAAGGGCTGTTCACCACCCTGACCAATGTGAATTTCAATGAAGAAACCGTCCGTCAGCAGATTGACACCGTGCGCCGGGAAAAGGCATTGCTGACCCCCAACTGCGGCGCCTGCGCCTGCCCCTGCGGCAGAACCGACGAATACGACATGAATCTTCTCTGGAAAGCCAACGAAGACATCCGTTCCCTGAAATCTCTGATTCTCTTCGGTCTGCGGGGCATGGCGGCCTACGCATACCATGCCATGGTGCTGGGCTATACCGACGAGGAAGTGAACCGCTTCTTCTATGAGGGCCTGTTTGCCATCGGCGAGGACTGGGGCATGGAGGAGCTGCTGCCTATTGTCATGAAGGTGGGCCAGGTGAACCTCAAGTGCATGGCGCTGCTGGACAAGGCAAACACCGAAACCTATGGTCACCCCGTGCCCACCACCGTGCCCCTGACCGTGGAGAAAGGCCCCTTTATCGTCATCACCGGGCATGACCTGAAGGACTGTCAGCTGCTTCTGGAGCAGACCGAGGGCAAAGGCATCAACATCTATACCCACGGCGAGATGCTGCCTGCCCATGCCTATCCGGCTCTTAAGAAATATGCCCATCTCAAGGGCAATTTCGGCACCGCCTGGCAGAATCAGCAGAAGGAATTTGCAGATTTGCCCGCGCCCATTCTGTTCACCACCAACTGCCTGATGCCTCCCAAGGCCAGCTACGCTGACCGGGTGTTCACCACCGAGGTCGTCTCCTTCCCCGGCATGACTCATATTGGGGAGGAAAAGGACTTCACCCCTGTCATCGAAAAGGCGCTGGAGCTGGGCGGCTTTGATTCGGACCGACGTTTCCCCGGCATCAACGGCGGCGAAAGCGTCACCACCGGCTTCGGTCACAACACGGTACTGTCTGTGGCGGACACCGTCATCGGCGCGGTAAAGGCCGGCGCACTAAAACACATTTTCCTGGTGGGCGGCTGCGACGGCGCCCGTGCCGGACGGAATTACTATACCGCGTTTGTCAAGCAGACACCGGCGGATACCGCCGTGCTGACCCTGGCCTGCGGCAAGTACCGCTTCAACGATCTGGATCTGGGCACCATCGGCGGTCTGCCCCGGATCATGGACATGGGTCAGTGCAACGATGCCTACAGTGCCATCAAGGTTGCCGTGGCGTTGGCGGAGGCCTTTGGCTGCGGCGTCAATGACCTGCCCCTGACGCTGGTGCTGTCCTGGTACGAGCAGAAGGCGGTGTGCATCCTGCTGACGCTGCTGCATCTGGGAATTAAGAATATCTACCTTGGCCCCACGCTGCCCGCGTTCCTTTCGGCAAATGTGGCGGCGTATCTGGTGGAGAACTTTGACATTCACCCCACTACCACCCCGGAGCAGGATCTGAAAGCAATTTTGGGCTGACAATCAATTCACTTCGCTTCTTTTCGCAATTAGAAAATATTGACAAATAAGCATTGATTTTGTATACTACAGTTGTCAAATGTTTCATATTTTATTGGTAACTGTAATGAAAGGAAGAAGAGGTGGTTTCTCTTGAAACTTCGCATTCCGGCGTGGCTCAGACTTGCTATCATCTGCGTTGCAGTGGGCGGCATGCTGGGCGTTGTCAACAGCATTACCAAGGGTCCTATCGCCCAAAGAGCATTGGAGGCAGCCAATGCTTCCCGCTATGCCTGCTTCCCCGGGGCGGATGCCTTTGAGGAAATTGCGCTTCCTGAGGGAAGCACCGTAGACGGCTGCTACACGGCGATGCAAAACGGCAGCCAGATCGGCTATGTGACACAGGTGACCGTCACCGGCTTTGGCGGCCCGGTGGAAATCCATGTAGGCATGGATCTGGAGGGCACCATCACCGGCATCAGTGTGGGCGGCGCGAAATTCTCGGAAACCCCCGGCCTGGGCGCGAAATCCAAGGAGCCGGCGTTTACCGACCAGTTCGCGGGCCTGACCATTCCGACGCAGGTGGGGAATAATGTGGATGCCATCACCGGCGCCACCATTACCTCCGGCGCGGTGTGCAGCGGCGTCAACAAGGCGGGCTACTTTGTCCGGGATCTCATCAATCCCCCGGCTGAGGACAACCGGCCTGAGGATTTGCAATTCGGCGGCGTTCTCCCCGGCGCCACCACCAAAGAGCAGCAGACTGCCCCTGAGGGCATCGACGAGCTGTACACCTCTGACGCGGGTGTGGTTGTCTACGTTACCGGCAAGGGCAGAAACGGCCCCATGCAGGTGCAGGTGGGCATCGGTCACAGCGGCCAGGTGGCAGGCGTGTACATCGACCCCGCTAAGCACTCCGAGACGGAGGGCCTTGGCGATATGGTGGAGGAGTCCTACTTCTGGGGTCAGTTTATCGGTCAGTCCGGCAGCTTCACCCTTGGTGACAATGTGGATGCCGTATCCGGCGCGACCATCTCCTCCCAGACGGTTGTGGACTGCGTGAACAAGGCTCTTGAGGCGGCGCAGCCTTATCTGGATCCCAGCAAGGCCACGGAGATTGCGCCTCTGGGCCAGACCAGTGACGCGCCTTCTGCCCCGACTGTCCAAAGCGCTGAAAAGCGACAGACACAGGTCGTCAAGACCGGCTCCGGCGTTACTGTCATGACCGCGCAGGACTGGGCGGAAACCTACCCGGAAATCTACGCGTCCTACCTTGCCAACAGTGAAAACACCGAGGTGCACGACTACACGAAGGATTACCCCATGATCGGCGTGGTTTACGAGGGAATGGCCTTCTCCAAGTTCTACGGCAGCGCCCGTGGCCACACCTACACCGTGGAGGACGTGACCTCCACCGGACGTCCCCATGCACTGGCGAACTGCTTTAGCTGCAAGACCCCGGACTTCACCGCCATGGTCAACGAAATGGGCGATTCCGCCTACCGGCTGGCTTTTGAGGACGTGCTGGCTCAGGTCAATGAGTCCATCAGCTGCTACAACTGCCACGCCAATACCGGCGACGAGTTGGTGATCACCCACACCTATCTTGCGGATGCTCTGGGTGAGGAGCTTAAGGATGTGGACGCGGCAACCCTTTCCTGCGCCCAGTGCCATGTGGAGTATTACTTCCACCCCACAACCAAGGCAACATCGCTGCCCTATACCAGTCTGGCTACTATGGATCCGGACGCCATTCTGGATTACTACAACCATACTCAGGTCAACGGCGAGGTCTTTGCCGACTATGTGAACCCCCGCACCGGCGTGCGGCAGATCAAGGTGCAGCATCCCGAATTTGAAACCTACATGGGTGCGGGCAGCGTCCACAAGGACACCTTCACCTGCGCCGACTGCCATATGGGCGAGGCCACTGCGGCAGACGGCACCACCTACATCAGCCATACCTGGATCAGCCCCTTGGAAAATAAAACGCTGCTGGATAACACCTGTGCCCAGTGTCACACCGACCTTGCCGGACAGGTGGCAGACATTCAAGAGGAGGCCGAGCGCCGCACCTACGCCATCGGCTACACGCTGGAGGGCCTGACGGAGAAGCTTGCCAAGGCTGTGGAATCCGGGAAGTACACCGAAGAGGAACTGAACGCCATCCGTGCCCTTGCCCGGGACGCCCAGTTCTATTGGGACTTCGTGTTCGTGGAGAACAGCGAAGGCGCCCACAACTCCGCACTGACCACCCGGTGCCTGAATCAGGCAGAGGAACTGCTGAATCAGGCCATGAACCTGTTCAAAGTTGAGGAGGGATAAGCAATGAAACAAGTATGGATTCTGCTGCTGACTGCGCTGATGGCTCTGTCCTTCTGCGCCTGCCAGAGAAACACGGAAGCCCCCGCGGCCCCCGCGGCCCCCGCTGCCCCTGCCGCACCCACGGCAGAAAAGGCGGAAACGCCCGAGGAAGCCCCTGCCCGGAAGGCACAGGTGGTGCAGACCGGCTCCGGCATCACGGTCATGACTGCCGAGGATTGGGCTGGAAAGTACCCGGAAATCTACAAATCCTATCTTGCCAACAGCGACAACAAGGAAGTCCACGATTACACCAAGGACTATCCCATGATCCCCATTATCTATGAGGGCATGGCGTTCTCCAAGTTCTACGGCAGCGCCCGGGGACACACCTACACCGTGGAGGACGTGACCTCCACCGGGCGGCCCCATAAGCTGGCAAACTGCTTCACCTGCAAGACCCCGGACTACACGGCCATGGTCAATGAAATGGGTGACGCGGCCTATCAGATGACCTTTGAAGACGCGCTTGCCCAGATCAACGAGTCCATCAGCTGCTACAACTGCCACGCCAACACCGGCAGCGAGCTGGTGGTGACCCACACCTATCTGGCGGACGCTATGGGTGATGACCTGCAAAATGTGGATCCCGCCACACTGTCCTGCGGTCAGTGCCATGTGGAATACTACTTTGCGCCCCAGAGCAAGGCGACGACTCTGCCCTATCAGAACCTGGCTACCATGACCCCCGACGCCATTCTGGACTACTACAACCGTACCATCGTGGATGGTCAGCCCTTCGCGGATTACACCAATCCCCGTACCGGCGTGCGGCAGATTAAGGTGCAGCACCCCGAATTTGAGACCTACATGGGCGCGGGCAGCGTCCACAAGGACACCTTCACCTGCGCCGACTGCCATATGGGGCAGGCCTCAACGGCAGACGGCACCACCTACATCAGCCATACCTGGATAAGCCCGCTGGAGAACAAGACCCTGATGGAGAACACCTGTGCCCAGTGCCATACCGACCTGACCGGTCAGGTTCGGGCCATTCAGCAGGAGACGGAGCGGCGCACCTATGCCGTAGGCTATCTGCTGGAGGGCCTGACGGAGAAGCTGGCTCTGGCTGTGGAATCCGGGGACTATACCGAGGAGGAGCTGACCGACATTCGGGCGGTTGCCCGGGATGCCCAGTTCTACTGGGACTTCGTGTTCGTGGAGAACAGTGAGGGCGCCCACAACTCTGCCCTGGACAGCGACTGCCTTGACAAGGCGGAGGCTCTGGCAAATCAGGCCATGGGCATGTTCAAGTAACCGTATACGACATAACGCCGTCCGTCCGGCTGGACGGGCGGCGTTTTTGAAAAGAGGAAAGATCTTGCTAAGAAAAATTCTGAAATTCCTGCGTTCCATGACCTTCGGTATGGTGCTGCTGGGTCTGATCCTGATATGCAGCTTTGCCGGCTCCCTGATCGGTCAGGGCAATGAGCCGGCGTGGTATGTGCAGACCTATCCCGGCTGGCATGGCCTCTTGCTGGCGCTGGGGCTGGATAACGTATTTCACAGCTGGTATTTTATCTGCCTGACGGTTTTGCTGTGCCTGAATCTGACGCTGTGTTCTCTGATTCGCATTCGCCGGGTGGTAAAGACCGCCAAAAACGCTGTCGCCCACGCCGCCAACCGAAAAACCAACGTAGAACTGTCCCCCGAGGGAGTAGCAAAGCTGCAAGCCTATCTGGACACCCATCATTTCCGCAAGACCGAATTTG
>CAYYEN010000182.1:0-6216 GCA_964470795.1 uncultured Spirochaetaceae bacterium
TAACGATGCTTCTGTTTTACCGCCTGCAGTGGGTGCAAGAATTACACAATTATTACCATCAAGCACTGCATGAGCTGCAAGGTCCTGTACCGGTCGAAGCTCATTCCATCCTAAATTATTTACTATCTTGTCTTGTAGACGCGGATCAAACCGGGAAAATGCAGTCATCTTACCATTCCAATTGTTCAACACTATAACCGTCTGTTTCCTCAGTATTTGATGAAACAGATGATTCATTTCCATGAGCGAGTTCTTGATCTTCTGCAGAAAGATCAGTCATCGGGAAACGGTACTCATCCATAGGTATATAAGCCTTGTTTCCGTCTGAACCGTCATTTTCTTCTATGAGGTCAAATATATTAACTAACTCACGTAGAAATTGACGTGGAATAACTCCAACATCACCGCGAAGTCCTGAGGTTACTAAATCGGTAAGACGGTTAAGGAATGATTCATCAACAAGTCTATAAAGCCTGTCTCTGTCGCGTGTGGGGAAAATATCGCGCAGGCGGAGTGCAACTTCCATAAGTCTGCTTTTATCAAATGGTTTTAGTTCAAGCTGCGGCTGCTTAGTGGTAGTAAATCCTCCTGTGTTGGTAAACTTAATACGGTCATGAAGGGGTTCTAACCCTGCTACACCTTTACGAGTATCGAAAAACTCAGGAGTACCGGTAAAAACCCAAAGCATTCCCGGAAAATCCTTTGCAGCATCAATAATCTGCCGCAATCCATTGAGTGATTTTTGCCGGACATCGCTTCTTGTACGAAGTATGGTTTCAAGTTCATCAATAACAACAACAAGTCCCTTATAACCAGATCTCTTAACAATACTTACAATTCCGCGAAGAAAAATGAGGGCAGAACTGCTTGATATTTCACCCTTAATTCCTGCCTTTGACTTTACAGAAGCAGATATGTTTTTTGACCCGGAAAGCCATGCAGCAAGACTCGAAGCTAATGTATATTCTCCTGCCTGTTTAGCATCAAAATAAGCCTTAATAACATTAATAAACTCAATACCCGTAGATTCTCTTGTCAGTTCATCAAGTTCAGAGTCAAAACGTGATTTAACACGCTCATCAAAATCGGGTACATTATCTCCAATTTCCTCAGCTAATCTGTCTTCAACCTTTGAAATCCAGCGATCAATCATGAACTCTAAAGCTCCGGATTCTGCTATAGATGTTTTTAAATTAGAGACAATTTTATGATACACGTCATCAAACTTATGAAACTGAGTATCATTGGGAGAAACTACTACAAAGGAAACGGCAAAATTATTCTGCAAGGCTTCCAATAAAGTATACTGAGCCATAAAGGTTTTTCCGCAGCCGTAGCCGCCTCTTAAAAACTTAAAACATCCTTCTTGAGAAGAAGCAAGATCAAGCTGCCTTCGAATTTCACCAATGGGCTTATCTATACCGACTGCAAACGTATCTAACCCTCTTTCTGGAACTGTTCCGCTTCGTAGTCTTTCAAAAATATGTTCTGTATTTTTCATACTATTCTCCTATTCTTTTCTATATTCAATACCATCAGTTGTTGTATGAACAGTTATACTGAACGGTAAATAGGTTTTCCAATCTTCTATACATGAAGCAAATCTTCTGGCAAGTCTTGATGCAGAAGATTCATTGCCTAATGAATTTCGTAAAAAGGTTTCAGAAAGTTTCCCATGATTTGCCAGATGCCTTATTGCTGTCTCATAAACACCGGGAATAGAGTCTGCCGGAAAAACAAATGTTTTATCGGCTCTTCCTGTGTCAGTTGCAGTACCTGTAAAAGAAACTACTGGAATAATAGCTATTTCTGAGTCAAAATACTGAGTGCTCTCAACCGGATCAACGAAGACTTGTGTACCTACTTGATTAATTGAGATTTTCGTTTTACCGCCATTACGTGAATATATTTTAAAAGAAATAGTAACTGGAGTATTAATGAGGCATTCAAAAGTATCACCTGTAAACCTCATTTTTTCAGCATCACCAATAGTAACCATAAAACCGTTTTCCGGAATAAGCCGCAGTTCAACACGATCTGGTCCAAACAAATCCTGTTCCTTTGTATAATTAACTATAATACGAATTCTGGAAGTACCAAATACCGGAGGGAGATTCTCCAGATTAACCCTGCATCTTTCAGGTTTTTCTTTATTTTGAACACTGCCGGAAAGGGTAATAAGCGGAATAATTCTTTCTTGAGGACTATTTCCTCCGTGATAAAATGTTCTTGCTTTAGTATTTGTCAATACATGAGTACCTTTTTCAAAGACAAGATGAGTATTACGGTTTTCCACTTCCCAGCCGAGATTTTGAAGAGAAACAGAACATAGTCTTTCGCCGCTGCGTTCAATATCAAAAGCATGCCGCCTTTCGACAACTTCCAATCGATTCCCTTGTGCTTTTTCTACTGTCTCATCTCCAATTAGAAAACCATGATCAGAAGTTATGAGTATGCGTTCAAACCCAAGTGATCTCAGCTTTTCTACACTCTCACGGATTCTGGCAAGTACCGGCTGAAAAAAATCAATTCCAAAATCTTCATCATCATTCTCACCCTGAGTGTCTATTTGCCGCGTTGTTAAAACACAAAGAGAAGAAGCAATGAAAGGCTTCAGCTGATTATCAGAAGCTTTAAGAAAATCTGTTAATACAGCCCATTCACAAGATTTCTGCGTTACATCACTAAGTGCAGCAATACGGGATTTTGGATCTGTTATATTCCGTTCACCAGCTCTAAATCCAAGAACTTTCTTCATGGCCTTGTCGAATACCGGATAAAGCTTACCATCTTTTTCAACAGGCATAAGAACATTCATTCCAACAGAAGTTATCGTAGGTAATTCAGCGAGCAGGGGAGAAAGAATCTTGTCGCCGTTCGAATAATCCTTAAGCAGTTCAGCAAGCTCTTCTCCAAGCTCATAACGAAGTGCATCAACAATAATTAATGCAGTTTTTTTTGAAGTCTTTAAATAAGGCAGTACCGACCGTGAAAAGAAACCGCGTTGAGCAAATTCAGAAAGAATATTGAACCCTTCCTTTAGACACAGATCATTCCATTCATGACTGCGCTTATCAGCCCATTCGCGATATTTAGTATTCATAGTATTGCGAATAGAATAATAATCTGCTATGTCAGGAAAATAAGATTGTGTATTAACTGAATTAGTAAGAAGCTTATACTCGCGGTGAAGAGAATCTATACGCCATTCACCGGAAACATATAATTCAAATGCAGCACGAAATGTTGGAGAACGGGACTGTCCTGCATTTCGAAGTTCCTTGCCTAATTCAGCTGCAGTATTGATCCATTTCCACATATTTTCACGGGAAGGTTCATTCTTTAACCAAAAAGTACGGGCACTCTTATCTTTAGTGTCCTCTCTAAGCCGGGGCTCTGCATAAGAAAGAGCACGATTCCAGTTAGATTCCCTAAGAGACATAAGAGCAGCATTAAGCATACTATTTGCTTCAAAACGAAATGTATCAAGAGAACCTAAATGTTCAGCATTCAAAATCTTTTCACCGTCTTCAAGGTACAGTTCTGTTTTTTCTACTAAACTTTTATACAATAAAGGTTTATCAGTTCTAATTCTATGCAGGATACGGGATGCACGGGAACGGTATTCCTCATCCTGCGAAGCAATAAACGTAAGCCTCTTACCCGGCGGTTCTATAGAAAGGTCTTTTACATATTCCAAACACAGAAGATATGCTCCAAACGCCCATGCAGTTTCATTCCTTGCGCCGGTATCTGTATTCCAATCAATAAACCATTGTGAAGTACAGCCGAAGACACGATCAATATGTTCAAGCATGGTCTGGAGAGGAAGTGTTAGATCCTTTTCTATGTTTAAAAAATCAATAACAAGACCATCTTCTCCATGAGCTGATAACGCCGCTTCGAGCTCAGGCGAGCGGGTTACCATACCATCTGCTAATGAATCAGCTTTTAAAGCACTTAGAGAATCGCTTGCAAGAATATACTCAATCTGATCAGACCGAAGCTGTCCCTCTCCGGATTCATGAATAATTTTTTCAAGAGGCATAGTCCATAATCTGCCTGCTGCTGCAGCTTCAAATATTGGAGTTGAACTTAAATCTTTTTCTAAAAAACCGGGAAGGTAAATGATCGACGGTACAGCATTTTTTTTTGACAAAATATCTTTAAAAGAAATCATCAGTTCAAGAAAAGAGCCGTTAAATGCAAATAAAGGATACCTCAATGAGTTTTTACTGGAACACCATGTACGCACAACATCTGTATACTCACCCGTAGAATCCACCCACACAAGAGGAGATTTCTTTGCAGCTTCTTCTTCTACTTTATGTCGTAAGTGTTCAGTTATTAATCCCATGTAAACAATTCTCCTTTATATGCAAGCATTCTTAGAAAAATAATTCTTATTCACTGTATTATTTCCCATTTACCGCCATTATCGGGACCTATCCGTCTAAGTTGTCCTTCATTCTTGAGTTTTTCAATATTTCGTTCGACACTGCGGGAGGTAATCCCAAGTTTTACCGCCAGATCTTCAATGGTGATCAACGGATTTTCCTGAACGAGAGCGATGATTTTCTCCGACGTTTTTATTTTTTTCTCCGACGTTTTCTCCGACGCTTCTAAAACCGGTTGCGGAGAAAGCGTAAATTCTATCCATATTCCGCCCATATCGTTGCGTATAACAGGGGCAGGAAGTCCTGCAGTGCGGCATACATCTCGAATTTTATCTATTCCGCGGCCCCATGCTTCAATCATTCCCATACGAAAGAATACATCAGCTATTAGAGGATTATACGGACGGGAAGGGTGCTTTGCCATAATACCCAGCTGATCACGAATCTTGTTCGGAAGATCTTCTAACAATTTTCGTGCATTTTTAAGACCAACCGGAGTTCCATCGTCTTTTTTGCCGAGAACAATAATTCCACCCTGAGCATTAGCAAATCCAGAAACCCACTTGAGATAATCATCGTGCCATGCTTCTTTCCATTCTATGTTTTGAGATTCACGGTTCATAGGGTTCCTCCTTAAAAAAATTACTACCTTTTTAACTTTTAATATTAGTTTGTTTTATTTTAGAAAATAGGCTATTTGAATCTCCAAAAACCTCGCTCTCAATTTTACTTAAAAATACACTAATATCATTTAAATCTTTGACTTCTTCTTGATAATTATATTTTTTTCTACAAATCCATCCATCACTTTTTTCTCCATAATCGTTATCAACAGGTGCAAGAAACTGTATTCCAGAAAACTTTTCATTCATTTGTTCTGTTTCTTTAATTCCGATTTGAAGAAAATCATTGTTAAATTGATATGTAAAAATAATCTTCTCATTAATAATAAGAATTTCGCGTTGAAGGATTATATAATCATTCCCCCAAAAGAAAGGTATTTTTTCCCCATTATAAGTACATTGTTGGGTTGTTGTTATTGAGTTATTTTCTAATAATTTACTAATAATTTCATTTCTATATCCATCTACCATTATCCAGTCATACCATGAAGATCGCCTTGAAATATACACTCTAGAACCACGCCAGTCTAAACGAATAGCCCCCTTTTCTTGCATCCAATTTTGTAAATCTGAGTTTTTATACAAAGTTTCATGTATCTTTCTTAATCGCCGGTGTTGAACAGGATCATTACCACCCCAAGCCAGCATTTGAGATTCTTTAGCTACTTCACTATTTAATATATCATTTAAATCATTTTCACTTTTTAATGAAAACCATTCTTTTAATGTATCTTTAACTACATCATCAGAAGCCAACATTTTTTTTAAATAGTGCTCACCTTCATCTGTATCAATATAATTTCTTTCAAGAAATTGTTCACTCTTCTTGTATCTACTAATTAATGCACGTAAAAAGATATGCCCATTTTTTTGGTATTCATTGTTTATACCTTTTTCATCAAATACCTTCTTGGCAGAATTGTATCTATTTCTAAAGTCAGCAATCGTCATTTTCTCATTTATGAGAAATCCAATTGCTCCTTTAAAAAATCTATGTTTTTCAGCTTCAATGAAAGCCTTTTCCCATTCTTGATTAACAGCATTATTCGTAAAAATAAAAATACATTTTAATTTCTCTTCATCAACTGCATTTTTAGAAGAAGAAGAAATTATATTTATTTGAGGATCAGATAAATACTGATAAATATGGGAAGAATGATCAGATAATTCAATGATCAATCTCATAACTCCGATAG
>CAYYEN010000183.1:0-5841 GCA_964470795.1 uncultured Spirochaetaceae bacterium
TTGAATGTGCCAATCATTTCTCTGACAACAGGGTCTGTAGTATTACAAAACAAATAGCCGTTTCGTTTTAGAGTTTTAACTCGTTGAGTAAATGATTCTTTAACAGCTTCTAAATCCTTAAAATAGTCTGGATGATCAAAATCTATAGAGTTTATCAACAAAGCTTCTAAGCTGTACGCTTGATAATGATCTTGATATTCACACGCTTCAACAATAAAAGGACCTTCTGCTGAATAATAGCCCTTTTCCTCCCCTTTTAAATATGAACCATAAAGAGAAGTAAAAGGTTGCTTAGTTTTAGAAAGCAAAGACGTTGCAACTGCACAAGTAGTAGTTTTACCATGCGTACCTGAAACTGCATAAGTGGGTTTTATACTCGATAAATAGCTTATATATTCAGGATAGGTAAAGAGCGGAAGTTTTCGCTCTTCTGCCTCTTTAAAAGAAGGCAACTCTTTGTTAAAAGAAGTTGAATAGATCACTATATCCACCTCTTTTGGCAAAGGAGTTGATAACTCATGAATCTTAAAGTTTTTATAAAGGGGATAGGTGAAAAAATCTTCTTTTACATCTTCTCCTTCACATCTTGCTCCGCTTTGAGCAAGTAAGGATGCTAAATGAGAAGCACCGGTCCCTTTTATACCTAAAAAATAGAAAAACATAGCTAAAGAGTAACAAAGATTACAACTTTATTAAAGTAAAAAAGAATCCTCCAAATCGAAACTTGGAGGACTAATTAATAAACTAGGCTATTTTATTTATCTTTAAACATTTTGATAACTTCAAAACGCTTAATCTTTTTAGTACTAGTCATAGGAAGCTCTGTATCAGAAAGTGCAATCTTAGTAATCTTTTTATAAGATTGTAATTCCTTGTTAACTTCTTCAATAATTTGATCAAATCTTGCTTTCATAACTTCTTTTGTTACAGAAGAGGAATAGGCTTTAGCAGGATAGATAATAGCTTTGATACTCTCACCCATACTACCTTCTTTTGCGTAATAACCAACAATACAGATTTGGTCAACTTCATTATAAAGTTGGAAGTGGTCTTCAATCTCTTCAGGGAATACGTTCTTACCACCTTCGGTAACAATAACGTTCTTAGCTCTTCCTGTAAGGTAGAGGTAACCACGAGAATCGATATGACCAACATCTCCAGTATTTAAGAAACCATCATCTGCAATAATTTCTTTAGTTGCTTCTTCATTCTTATAGTAGCCTTTCATAATCATGCTACCTCTAAGATAGATTAAACCATTACCATCAGAGTCTGGGTTAACAATCTTAGCTTCAACACCAGCACAGTTCTTACCAACACTAGTCTCTTCATATGCATAGATTGGATTTAAGTGAGTGATAGGACTGGTTTCGGTTAAACCATAACCTTGAACAAAATCGATACCAAGTTCATTGAATTGTTTAAAGGTTGAAGAAGGAAGTGGACCACCGCCAGAGATACAAATACGGTTAGTTTCCAAAGAAACTTGTCTTAATAAGAAACCAAAGAGTTTCTTACCAATATTAACACCGAAGACCTTTTTAACAAAGCCAGAAAAGCCCATCATAAATCGGATTAACCCGTAAACAATAACACCTTTCTTTCTTACTCCTGCCATTAAGGAAGCAATAATCTTGTTAAAGAGCATTGGAACAGCTAAGAACATGGTAACTTTACCTTGTTTAAGTTCTTTAAGCAGTTGTGATACTACAAGTCGCTTACCAAAGACAATTCCAGCACCTACGCTTATAGCCTCAATGAAGACTGCTAACATGGTATAAGCATGGTGAATTGGTAAAATTGCATAGAAGATATCTGTAGGATAAATATTCATATTGCTCTGTGCTTGATAACAGTCACTTACTAAGTTCTTATGAGTTAACATAACGCCTTTTGGAGTACCTGTTGTACCAGAGGTAAAGAGAATAGCTGCTACATCATCTTCAGTTGCGGTACGCTCTGGAGAGCAAGAAGGAGCAGATAAATCGAATATATAAGGATGCTTTGACCCTTCTTCTAAAGAATATCTTTTTAAATTAAGAGTATTTTTTGGATCAAGTTTTTCAATTCTGTCGCCATCGATAAAGATTCTGCTTACATCACCAAAAGTCAAAAGCTTTAACATATCTTCATCGTTATAAGAAATATCTAAAGGAACAATTATCGCACCAGCTTTCAAAACTGAAAGGTAGGCAGTTGCCCATTCTGGTGAGTTTTTGCCTGAAACGGCAATTTTATCGCCAGGTTTTACACCATCATTTATTAAATAAGAACTAATTTTATTAATATTTGCTTGCGCTTCTTTGTAAGTTAAAGAGTATTCCTTAGGAACAAAAACCCTAAAACACATATTATCTGGATAACGTTTAGCGGTGATGTCAAACATCTCGCTTACTGTTGGCCAATTACCGTAAAAATCTTTTCCTCTGTACTCATCTAAAAAATCCCATGGAGTAAAGGAGTCTTTTGTGCGTGCCATAACAATCTCCCATAAATTATTTTATCTAAAGAATATATTCTATTTATTGTTTTGGCAATATAAAATAAACACTTTTTCAAAATGCGTAAATAATAATTTTGAGTAAAAAAAAGACTCATTCAACAACGAACAAGTCCTTTTATCGCGCAAGAAATAAATTATTTCTTAATTTTTGCATTGCATTGTTTGCAAACATTAACTTTCTTGCCTTCTACTTCTACTTCGTAAAGACATTTGATTTCAGTTCTATGGCATACTGGGCAATCAGCTTTGCCTTGGTTCTGCTGAGCTCTAATTCCAGTTCCTCTATGTGCTTTGGACATGACAGTTCTCCTTAATTAAAAAATCTCTATTAGAATACCGAGTTTTAGCGCTATCGTCAAGATATCGTTATTCTGTTTTATCGACTTCCTCTTGTTTCTCTTCTGTATTATTGCCAGGTCCTAATTCGATGACGTGAGGAGTTACTACTTCACTCTTTTTTTCAGCATCTACAGTTTCAGCCTTCGTCTCTTGAGGCTTTGCAGTATTATTAACAGGTTGCTCTTGATCTTTATTAATCTTTTTACCCTCATGGCAAGCAAGGTAGACAAAGATGAACATGGTGACTAACCCTGCAAAGAAGGATAGTTTTCCAAATTGTAATAACATCTGACCTGAAAAAGAGTTCTGACTAGAATAGTAATAAGAAGAATAAGAGTAAGAAAAGCCATGACCTTGATAATTAACCACTTGGGGTTGTACAAAGGAAGTCTTAATACCAAAAAATACTAAACCTAAACCTAATACCAATAAACAAATCGAAACAACTAATGTAATTTTTGCACTTGTTCTCATAAATTTTCTCCTATTTTTAAAGATAATAACATAATAAAAAAAAGCAATACTCTTCACCAAAATTACATAATAGAAAAGCAGTGAAAATATATTTTTACCAATTAAAAAAAGTATATTGACACTGTATTTAAATTGGAAGATAGTCATAGCAGAAGTACACTATGTCTCTTATTCTATAAGGAGGGTTGGGTAAATTTGAACAATCTCTCTACACCTAACCAAGCGCAAAAAGGCGTTTCAATTTCAATCAAAAATGTATCTAGAAATTTTGGCAATTTTAAAGCGCTGGACAACGTCAGTTTTGATATTAAAAAAGGTGAGTTCTTCTCCCTTTTAGGACCTTCCGGATGTGGTAAAACAACACTGTTACGTATTATTGCAGGTTTTGATGCACCAGATAAAGGTGAGATTTTCTTTGGTGATAAGAACATACTTTCTCTTCCCCCCGAACAACGTACTAGCAACTTAGTTTTCCAAACTTATGCACTTTTTCCTCATTTGAATGTCTATGATAATATTGCGTTTGGACTAAAACTAAAACATGTTGATAAAAAGACTATTGAAGAGCAAGTTAAAAAATATGTTCACCTAGTAGAATTAGATGAGCACCTTTATAAAAAACCTAATCAATTATCGGGTGGACAAAAGCAGAGAGTCGCTATTGCCAGAGCGCTCATCAACGAGCCTTCAGTTTTGCTGTTAGATGAACCGCTATCTGCACTAGATGCCAAGCTGAGACAAAGTTTATTAGTAGAGCTCGATAGAATCCATGATTCTGTAGGTATTACCTTTATCTATGTCACCCATGATCAAAGTGAAGCGCTTTCTATTAGCGACCACATTGCTGTTTTCAATCATGGTAAAGTGTTACAAATTGGAACTCCTTATGAAATCTATGAAGCACCTTCTACTGAGTTTGTCGCCCGCTTTATCGGAGATACTAACCTTTTTCCTTGCACTGTTATCTCTTGTGAGAAATTTCAAGAGGAGTATATGCTCCGTGTAGAAGTGCCAGCGCTTAAAACTGTAATTAAAGTTACCGATAATGAGCCAGTTGCCCTTGGTACCGAGATGGATTTCACCATCCGCCCCGAAAAGATTAAAATCAGTAGTGATGCAAACATCACTTTAGACAATGTCTTTGCTGGAATGGTAGATGAGCCTGTATATTCCGGTTTCCAATCGAAGTTCTTCATTAAACTTGAAGAAAGTGAGCAGGTAATTAAAGTCTTTAAACAACATACTACCTATCTCGATGATGGACCAGAAATCCAATGGAAAGATAAGGTATCTATTGGATGGCGCGCTCAAGACGGATATCTTGTCAAGGAGAAAGACTGATGAAACGACCAGAGCTTGAACGCAAATCTAGGCTTTTAGGCTACCTCTATTCTTGGCCTATGGGTGTATGGTTCCTCTTCTTTTTCCTCATTCCAATTGGTATTATCTTTGTATATTCTTTTCTTTCAAGTTCTGTGTATGGTGGTGTTATTTGGAAGTTCTCCCTTGCCTCTTATGCTAGAATTTTCAGTTCTAGTTTTGGTAAGATTATTTTCAGAACCCTTCTAATTACCCTAGTCAGCACAATTATAACTATGTTAATTGCCCTTCCATGCTCTTATGCGATGGCAAGGAGCAAGTATCAAACACTCTTTTTGTTTTTGATAATCATACCCTTTTGGACTAATAGCTTAATTAGAATCTATGCATGGATTAATATTCTTTCATCAGAAGGCTTTTTAAATACCTTCTTAATGAAGCTACATTTGATAAAAGAACCGCTTTCTTTAATCTATAACCAAGGCTCAGTAATCTTAGTTTTAGTTTACATGTATCTTCCCTTTGCAATTCTTCCCTTATTTACAACCATCGATAAGTTCGATTTCGCTCTTATAGATGCAGCAAGAGATTTAGGAGCCGGAAAGTTAGAATCTATAATAAAGGTAATGCTACCTAATATTAAATCTGGACTTTTTACCGCCTTGATATTTACCTTCATCCCAATCTTTGGCGCTTATACCGTTCCTTTATTAGTAGGCGGTAAATCTTCAACGATGGTTGGTAATATCATTGTTGACCAGGTTCAAAAGACTCGTAACTGGCCATTAGCTTCTGCCTTTTCGGTAATTCTAACTATTATCTCTCTTATTGGTGTAATCCTAATGCTTAAAGCAGAAGATAAAGAGAGAAAGGTAGGTAAAAATGAAAAGTAATTATAAATCGCACAGAACGCTTTCGTTCTCCAATCTTTGTCTCTTCTTCACTATTCTATTTTTATTCCTACCTTTGTTTGTAGTTATTATCTACTCTTTTAACAGTGATAAAGGAATGAACTGGTCAGGCTTTTCGCTTGAATGGTATAAACAATTATTCACTTCCTCCACAACACTATGGACTGCCTTTGGAAATAGTGTATTAATTGCCCTTACCTCTTCCCTCACAGCAACAGTACTGGGAACCTTAGCCTCGGTGGGTATCAAATGGCATAATTTTAAAGGTAAGAAATCGATAACAGTTGTCTCTTA
>CAYYEN010000183.1:5851-6205 GCA_964470795.1 uncultured Spirochaetaceae bacterium
CCATGATCCTTCCAGAAGTTATTATTGGTATTTCAATGCTTATCTTCTTTGTAGCAGTAAATATTCCTTTAGGGTTGTTTACAATCTTTATTGCACATACGACCTTCAACTTACCTTTCGTCTTTATGCTAGTAACCTCAAGACTGGATGAGTTTGATTTCTCTACCATAGAAGCTGCAAGAGATTTAGGAGCAAAAGAAAACCAAACCCTTACAAAGGTAATTCTTCCCTCTATTTCCCCGGGAATTATTTCAAGTCTTTTAATGGCAGTAACTATGAGCTTAGAAGATTTCGTTATTACTTTCTTTGTTTCAGGACCAGAAAGCGGCGTGCCATAATCAATGATAATTCGCG
>CAYYEN010000184.1:0-6138 GCA_964470795.1 uncultured Spirochaetaceae bacterium
AAATGTTTGGTTCTATATGAATCCCCATTAATAGTAATTACATGTGCATGGTGAACGTGTACCTAAAGTATTTTTCCACCATGATTCTCTTTTTAAGATATAATCATCATCAACTCTTTGATTATAATTTTCTAATATCGAATAAACAAAATTTTCTTTAATATACTCGATTCCCTTTTCTAAGACAATCTCTCTTAATTGCTTGTTGCCACCATGACCATTATGAACATATGTTCTCCATCTAGATAATAACATTCCTAAGTTTGAGGTTGCTGAACCAACATACTGTTCACCAGTTGATTTATCTAGAATTAAATAAACTGCCTTTTGGCTTTCAAGTGCATTTATCCAGTCACTTTTATTTCTATCGATAATTATTTTTAACTCACGATAAGATAATCTAACATTTTCATATCCTGGAAACCCGCTGCCATCATAACGCGATGGCAATATTTCAACAACTTCGAGTTGGTCTTTTATTTTTTCAAAGAATCCTGCTTGTGATTGATGTTTCTTTTGATATTTAACTACTACTCTTCCAAAATACGATTTAAATTTTACAACTTCTATCCCATTATAGTTAGTTCCAATAATGTTATATTCTTCAAATGTTATATTCTTCAGTGACTAATTTAATAGTAGTTAGAAGCCATGTATCATAGCTTAGTTTTAATAATGAAATTGCGATATCCCCAACATTAAAAAATCTAAGTTTATTCCTTGCAAACAACCATTCGGTATTTACAATTTCAGGATTTTCTTTATAGTATGATAGTGGATCATATCCTGATTGGTTTGTTTGATTAAATCTGATTTTACATCTGCTTGCTTCTTGAGTGTTTAAGTTTAATAGATCATCTAATAATATAGTGTTCATCTAATTATTACTCCTTTGATTTTTTATATTTAAGTATTGGTATTACTGTTAATGTTTCTATTTCTTGTTCACGATCAAACCAGTAAACCATATTATTAACTATTATACTTTCTAATTTATAACCTTTTTCAATTCTTTCCTTATGAATTCCTTGACCTTTTACTGATAATTTTGCAACTCTCTTGCCATTAGAAAATAAAGTATCTTCCTCAAGAGTTAATATATCCCCGGGAAGTAATTTAAGGACATTCCTGTTTACGTAATGAAAATAGTTTAACCTTACATCGCTTAAATTCATGATAAGTTCAATCGTGTTCGGTTCTTCATATATTTTAGTGTCTTCATTATAAATAACACCATTAATCATAATATTCTTAAAGATATTGTTATTAGTGTGGACTGAAAGATAGGATTTAGCTCTTGTAATTGCAACATAGATTTCTCTTCTCTTATCATCGGTTATATATTCCGTTAAGTTATCATAAAGTAAATATACATTATCAAACTCTAATCCTTTGACCTTATGGATATTTGCAACAATCACTTTATCATCATTAAAATAAAATTCTGATTGCAATAGATATTCTTTTAAGTCACTAATATACGGATTATTGTACACTTCTATAAATTTATTTAAAAGATTACTAACTACCTCAAAATTAGTACTTGATTTGAAATTTTCTTCAAAGTTTTTATATACACTGTCCCAAATTGTTAAATCAATTTTGTTCTCTGTCTTTTCTTCTAACATATTATAGAACTCTCTTACTTCAAAAACATTGAGGGGCCTATAGTTATTTAAATCTTGAACTAATCTATTTTCAATACCTAGTTCTGTTAATAAACCTGATACTATTAACGCTTCTTCATTTTTTGTAGTAATAACAGCAGTTCTTCCCTCTCTCTTCTCATTTACTAATTTATTAACTAACGGCATTATCATTTGATCACAAAGATAATTAGTTATTTGAATTTCGCCCAACAAATCACTGTTAGATCTCATATCAACAGTTTTAAGACGGTTTTTATTATTCTTTATAAACTTGTTTGCATAAGCAACGATTAACTTCTCACTTCTAAAATTAATTGTTAACTCATATTTTTTCTCTTTTGATAATTCTAATAAATATTTAGAATCAGATTTTCTAAATTCAAAAATATTTTGGTCATCATCACCGACAGCAATCACTCTAATTTCATCATTATGATTTATCAACTCTTGAACTAACTCATATTCAAAGTCTCTCATATCTTGAGCTTCATCAATTACTAACATTGTTTTAGTAATTTTATATTTATCCGCATCATTACTCCTAATTACTTCTAACGCATCATTAATAATAACATCTGACGCTTCTAAACTTCCTTGTCTTCCCAGTAAATCAAAGGCAAAAGAATGGAAGGTTGTAATAGTTATATAGTTTGCTACACTACCTATTAATGATTTTAACCTCTCTCGAAACTCAGTTGCTGCATTTCTAGAAAAAGTTAACATTAGTAACTGATTTGTTTTAACATCTTCATGATAAATAATTGAAGCTAGTTTATGAATTAACAATGTTGTTTTACCACTACCAGGACCAGCGGCAACACCTATTGTTTTAGCTCTGTCATCATTGATTATTTCCATTTGTTCTTTACTTAATTTCCCGAACAAATTATCATAACGTTTTTTGCTCATTCTATAATCTAACTCTTTTGCTAATTTGCCTGGGAAATACTTATCCAAAAAGTCTGGATAATCAATATTAAAGTAATCACTAACAAATTCTTCTGCACTTAATGGATCTTGACTCATTAATTCGGCATATCTTCCAACTATATGAATTTGTTGGTTTTTTACTGCATAGTGTGTAGCTAGTTTTTTATAGTCTTCATTGGTATATCTAATTCTCGTATTTTTCTCTATTCGTTTTATATGCATCGGAGAGTAACTAACTAAAAAACCACCCTCAAAAGCAATAACATCTAAAACATGTAACATCAATATTACGTGTTCTATATCTTTAAAAGTTAAATCTTCATCTTTAATTAATCCTTGATTATCTAAATAAGCATTTTTAATTTCTATACTTGAAAAATCAATAATTCCTTTTAGTTTTTTAGGATTATCATTATTATATTTATTAATTAAATATTCAATGATAAAAACTGCTATATTAAAATACTTATCAAATAAACTTGTTATTCTTTCTCTTTCATATTTTAAATTAGCCATAAAATAATCTCTGTTTATTTTATCTCTTTCAATTGCATTAACTCTATCCAAGTAATTTATTGCTGCTGTTAAATATTTAATTTGAGGTTTATAATTTGAGTTTATAAATTCTTCATTCAATTGTTTTATATTATACTGTTTTTTTTCTTCGCTAAAACTTTCAATAGCATAATTAAATAGTTCTTTAAAGCGATTAAGTTGGATTTTTAATCCTCTTTCACTTGTATCACTATTAACTTTAGCAAATAGATCACCTTCATTTGCCAATACTCCAATTTCCTTCAATAAATTAATACTTCTAATGATAGTTTCCTTTTCTAATCCTAAGTTATCTGACAGATAATCAACTCTTGATTCAGCAATATCATCAGACCAACCTTTGTATTTGCTTGATATTAAAGAAGAAATTATTCTATAAGATGTAACCTTATCATTATCAGTAAATAGACTTGATTTTTCAATTTTACTTTTTGCTTGTTCAAAGTTTTTAACAAGTAGACTTGTTGCAAAGATATGTGGACTATTTAATCCTCTTTCAATTAACTTGGCATCCTCTAATGCTAATATTGAAGTTTTAATTCTCGTATCTACATTATTATCTTCTTCCCAACCTGCAAGTTTGGAAATTTCAAGAGCCGTTTTAGTAAATTCTAATCTATCGTCTGTTGCGCTAATGATTCCGCTCCAAACTTGAGCTATTTCTTTTCTACTAATTTTGTTTAAGTTAAGTAAATCAAAATGACTATCTAAATCCTGTTCATTGTATAAAATATAACATTTAGCAAAGTCATCTGGGTTTCTACCAGCACGACCTGCTTCTTGTACATAGTTTTCTAATGAATCGGAAATATTATAGTGGATTACTACTCCAACGTCATCTTTATCAACACCCATACCAAAAGCATTGGTAGCGACCATTACATTAGTTGTGTGGTTCATAAATTCATTTTGATTAGCGATTTTTTCATCATTATCCATACTACCGTGAAACTTGGAAGTATTAAAGTTATCAGCATTTAATTTTCTGTGTAACTCATCAATGACTTTAGTTCTTGAAGCATATATAATTGTTGGTCTTTTATCCTCTAATAAGAGTGACCTTAATGTTTGATATCTATCTAAATCATCATCAACTTTTTTTACTTGGTAAGATAAGTTAGTTCTTCCACTACTTGTTGTAAATTCTTTCATATCGAAATTTAGTTGTTCTTTAAAATATGTTTTTATATCATCTATAACATCAACTTTAGCAGTCGCTGTAAAACATGAGACTGGGAAAGGAGTTGTTAGTTCTTTTTTAGTTGATATCTTTTTAATGAATGTACCAATATATAAATAATCTGGTCTAAAATCATGACCCCAAGTTGAAAAACAGTGAGCTTCATCTATAACAAATCTAACGATTTGCCTTTTTAACAATAACCTCTCTATTGTCTTACTTCTTAGTGATTCAGGTGCAATATATAACAAACTAATACTACCATCAAGAACACGCTCAATTGTTTCTTTTCTTTCAAGTGGATTTTGCATACCATTTATATATGCAGCTTTAGTAATCCCTTTTTCATAAAGATTATCAACTTGATCTTTCATTAATGCTTGAAGTGGTGATATAACAACTGTTAATCCACCAATGTTATCACCTGCCATTAACGCTGGTATTTGGAATGTCAATGACTTTCCACCACCTGTTGGAAAAACAGCAATTAAAGGCTCATTTTTAAGAGCACTATTTACTGCTAATTCTTGTAAATTTATCCCATTAAATGATCTGAAATTATCATATCCGAAATACTTTCTTAAACCACTGACTCCTAATAAATTACTATTGCAATAATTACATGATTTATGGCAAGGATTATTTCTTAAGTAAAGTAAAATGTCTTCAACTTTTGAATAGTTATTAAGTATCCATGGTGGTATTAATGAATTGCTTGTATCATTAGTATTAATATAACTTAGAGCAAAAGCAAGTTCTAAGGGATACTTGTTGATAAGTGACTTTAAGTTTATATTTGAACAAAACTTATCTTTAAAATAATTACTAATTAACTTTTCCAGATTTCTTGGTAAAATTCTATATTTAGTATATCTAAAAAAACCTGATAAACCCTCTACATTCTTTAACAAGAGATACATTATATCTTTATAATCTTTATCAAAACTATTAAATTTATTTATTGAATCATTTAAAAGGTCATAACTCTTTTTCGCATCATTTAAGGGATTATTTAAATAATCACTAACTATTTTGTCATCTTTAACTAAGCTATGATATGGTTTTTCAGAGAAAAAAAGCGCAGATAAATATAGTGTATCCACTACGTTATCTACGCTGAAATATTTTGATAAGCCTGTATTTTTAATATATCTTAAATCAAACCTAACTATGTTATGACCTGCAAAAAATTTAGGTTTATTCTCAATTATATATTTTTCAAAATTATCTAATGATTCATTATGAAAGTTTGTTCCTTTTGAACTTATTGCGCCTATATCAACTATTTTTTTATTTCTGACTTTAACTTCTGTATCAAATACGATCATAAAACAACTCCTTGGAGAAATTTACTCTTTATAGTTATTTTAGCACAAATCTAGATTTTATACAATTACCAGCAATCAATGAACTAGTTTGTCTATATAGCGGTTCTAAAAACACTTTTTATTAAAATTCATTATATTTTTTTGAATTATTTGCACTGCCAACAAAAAAAGGCTTGACACATATTGTATCAAACCTATTCATTCAACTTGCGAAGTAAGTTACCGTACGATACAATTGCGCACCCCTAGCAAATTTTACGCACCCCTAAATTTTGTCTTTGTTACGCCATCTTTAAAAACATAACTCCTAAAATAACCAATAAGTCTTTTTCATTTTTTAAAAAAAATTCTGATATTTTTATGCTTTTGCTATTCAAAGTTTACTTGTAATTAACTTCTATTATCTAAATCTTTCCTAATTGATGGAGAATTGCAAAAATAGTCCCGATAATTGTTGCTATTCCTGCTAAAGCTGCAATTATAGAAAAAATAAAAA